>NZ_KB898893.1:0-221030 GCF_000377925.1 Thioalkalivibrio sp. AKL12 | reverse complement strand
CGCACCACACCCGGCGACGCGGCACCACCAGCACCACTCGGTACTCGAACAGGGGAAGATCCCGAACCCGCCGCAGCGTCGTCTCGTGCACCTGCCGGGTCCGATGACCGCAGCGCTCGCAGTGCATCCATTGCCGCGTCGGCTTCAGGTGCAACTCCAGCGTGCCGCCGGCCTCCTCCGGCCAAACCGCACGCTCCAGCCGATAGCCTTCCCAGCCCCCCAGCTTCTGCAACGTCTTCTTGTCCAGCATCGCTCCCTCCCGCGTCCTTCCTGGCTCCACGCGAGACTACGATGCCCTTCAGCGGACGAACACCTCCCCGGTATCCTTCGATGAACCTCAATTTTCGGGGTCCTGTCTCCGGTAATGAGTCCCTTGCCGGGAGCCGGCCCCGCCTTGGCCCATCGGTACGGTCACTCTACGGTAAACGGCCACGTATGCGACGTCCTGTCGCGGGGCCGCGGCAATCGGTTGGCGTGCTACGGGTGGGGGCCGCTCGTGGTGGAGCAGGGGCATGGGAAAGACCTGCCCCTGAATTGACTCGGAGCTACTTCTCGCCGATGCCAAGGCCGCTATCGACACCGGTCACGGGCACGATACGGCCGTTCGGGTCAAGGAAGAGGTCGCTGGTGAATGCGCTTTCCCCGTCCTCGGTCGGCATCTCGGCCAGTTGGGTGTCGAGGGTATCGGCGGGGCGCCCGTAGAGCCGCTGGACTCCGCGCAGATCGCCGGGCTGCAGGTCGGCGAAGTCCTCGGTGTACCTGAATCCCATCACCTGCCCGGATGGCCCGGGATGGTCCAGGCCGATGGCGTGACCGATCTCGTGAGTCAGCGTATAGCGGATGTCGTACACATCCTTGTTGCCGTCGAATCCGACCTTCCACTCGTGTGCTGGATTCAGGCACACCAGCGACTGTTCGATGGTGCGCACATCCACTTCCGCATCGGGCGAGTAGGAAACGTTGGAGAAATCGTCCGAATCGGGTGCGTAGGCTACGTTGGCGAATGCCCGTCCACGCGGCTGCCCCTGGGCACCGAGGATGATATCCGCCTCCCGGGTATCGCTTACCTTGTGGAATGACAGACCGGCCGCGCGCTCCCAAACCCGAAACGCCGCCGCGGCCTCGCGATCCAGCGTCTCCATGGAGAGGGCTTCGCCCAGAAGCTCGTCAATCGGTGCGAGATCGCGGCAGTTGTGCGCATCATCGAACCGTAGCGCCTCCCCGGCAAAGGCATAGCTGATGCTGGCCCCCACCCCTAACTGCTGGTCTCCCCACTTCACCTTGTAGCCATCCAGCTTGAGCAGCCGATACCCACCGTCGTCGGCAAGGGCCGGCAGCGGGAGTGCCAAGGGCAGAAAGCCGGCCATTACCAAGGCCAGCGCGGGAAGGTGTGCATGCGTGACTGATCGCACCGCAGTCTCTCCTGGTCGGGCACCCGTCAAGAGCGCCGTCAGGGCGCGCGAGGCTCCCGCGCAGCGTAACATAACGGACGACTAACGCTTATGTGTGACATCGAACCGACGAAGCACTCGGTCGCACCCAGAGTCCGAACGGGGCGTCCTGCGGTCAGCGCACCGTACTCGGCTCAATCTGCGGCGTGGACCCGCGCAGGCGAGGGTGGGGCGCGTATCCAAAGCCGAACCAATAAGCCCGCAGTGCCGTGTCATTGCGGGCCTCGAAGAGGCCGTGGCAATCGGTTGCAGCCCCACGAATCCGGGTCGCTGGCGCGGGCGCAGGGGTATAACCGAAGCCCTACGCGAAGCCCTACGGGGTCAAACCTTGCCCTTTGCCCGCGCCTACGGCCCGTGCCGGAAAGCCAGACTGGATTGGAGAGACGCGTTTGATGAATCGATCGTGGCCCGTGCTGGGCCTTTGTATCTCCCTGGTTTTCGCCGGCGCAGCCTGGGCGGACACCACGGAGCTGGACGGCGACTGGGCCTGTCCTGCCGTAATGCACCTGGCCGCCATCGGCTCGAGCCAACTGAATCTGCAGCTCGATACGCGCTCCCGTCTGCATCCGGACGGGCGGTACCAGAGCGAGGGCGATGCCGTGGCCCAGTTCGGCCTGTGGCCGCTCACGCTGATCGCGACCAGCGAGGGGCAGTGGCAGCGCGAGGAGCAGCAGCTCACGCTCACCGTGGAAGCCCTGGACCTGTCGCCCGGCTCCCCATCAGGTGTCGAACTCCAGCGCCACCTGATCCGGCAGATCACTACGCGGCTACCGGAACTCCCGCATACGGAGGTCACACGGATCGTCACCGAATCACCCACGCGCCTCGTGGTCGAGCACGCGTCCGGCGAACAGTACACCTGCCAACGACTGTGAGCCCTCGCGCGGGCGCAGACCGAGATATGCCCCGTCTTCCCCTTTCCTGATTAACCACGAGGGTCAGCCAGTCACGGGGATCCTCCGGGGACGACAATGGCCCGTCGCAGGTCGCTTTAGTCCGGGCCTTTTGGGAATCTCACTCTCCCCGGGGCCCTTGCCCCTGCACTGTCATCCCGGCCGGAGCGAAGCGACGAGCCGGGATCTCCCCCGTCGGGGCAACCCCAGTCGCCGAGATCCCGGATAACCGCTACGCGGTTTCCGGGATGACGAAAAAGAAGGCGCGTGGAGCCGTTGGGCGCGTACCGTTGCGCTCCAGGGCCACCTTCGGCCGCCGGGTGCTGTGCACACCGGTCCTTGGGCCTGGCTGACGCTTGTGGCTAATCAGTGCTTCCTTAGGGCGGGGGCAACGGGCAAGGTCGGAAAATCCGAAGCTGGACCCCCAGGCCGTCCGGTCGTCAGACGGAACTCTCGGAGGTGTCGTTTGCCTTCTCGTAGGCGCGCAGTCCCCCGGCGATGGACTGCACATTGGTATAGCCCAGATCCACCAGCTGGGCCGCCGCCAAGGCCCCGCGGTTGCCACCATTGCAGAAACAGACCATGGGCGCGTCCTTGTCTGGTGCGACTCCCTCGATCTGGCGCGTGATGGAATCCAGCGCTACATTGTGGGCGCTCGGCAGGCTGCCTTTTTGGTATTCCTCGGGTTCGCGCACATCAATGGCCACCGCACCGGATGCCAGGCTGGCGTCTACCTGTTGCGGCTCGATCTCCTTGATGCGAGCGCGCGCGGCTTGCGCCCGACGGAGAAACTCTTCGTCGTGATGATCCATAATGATTCTCCTTTCGGCGATGGTTTTTCGCGCGGTTAGTGCTGAGAACAGCCCATCCTCGCCGCGTCGCGAATCAGGTACGGGGCACAAGACCAAGTTCGACCGCGTTCTTGCCCGTGGACAGGAGGTGATCACGATGGGTTTGAGCCAGTGGTGGCCGTTCGGCCGCGTGCCGGAAATGAGCCCCGAGGAACTGGCGCAGGCGATGGAGAACGCCCAGGTGCAAGTGCTGGATGTGCGCACCGGTGTCGAGCATCGTCGGAGTCGTATCCCGGGCGCGCGTCACCTCCCGATTACGCAGTTTTCCAAGAGACGCCTGGCGGACCTGGAACTCGATCCCGATCGTCCCGTGGTGGCCATCTGCCTCAGTGCACACCGCAGCATCCCCGCCGTGCGCAAGCTGCAGGCCCGCGGCTACGAGGCCCGCCAGCTTCGCGGCGGCATGCTCGCCTGGTGGCGGGCAGGACTGCCATGCGAGCGGGGAAACGAAGGCGTCGGTGGATAAGACCTGCGACCGTTACGCGGGCCCGGCAAGCCCAGAAACGGTGCGGCCATCCCCCTCGGACGCATGCTCTCGGAGTGCAAGGGCCCCGCTTCCGGCCCAGGGTCCAGCGTGCGCGCCCTTGGCGCGGCCGTTGCGTTCAGGCGCGCCGAGTAAACGCAGTTCGCGGCTTGCGTCTGTCCCCGGCCGGCATCTCAGTCGTCGTCCTTGTCCTGCTTGCTGCCCGGAGTGACGGCACGTCCCACCGCTCCGGCGGTCTTGCCGGTCGCCTTTGCGGCGCCGGTGGTGACGCTGACGGCGGCGCTTCCCGTGGCACCGGCGACCTTCACGGCCGTGCAGCCCGTGGTCAGCGGCAGGATGATGGCAAGCAGCAGGAGCGGGCGGGTGTAGGCAATCATCGGCTAGAGACTTCGTTGATGTCTGCGATCAAGGGTACGCCCGTCATGTCTGTGAGGCCATGGCATGTCCAAAAGGGAGCACCGAAATGGAGGATGTTCGGCGCCATCGTGGCCCCGGGCTGGCGGTCACGAACCAGCCCTCCACAGAACCAGCAGGTGCGCCGCTGGTCTGAAGGTCGAGCCCCTGTGGAGACTTGCGATGTCCCGTTTTGCGCCCTTGTTCGCTTCCCTGTTTCTGGTGCTTCCGATGGCCTGCGCAACCGCCACGGAGCCCGATACCGAGGCCTTGTTCCAGCACGAGCTGGGCCGGCTGCACGCGTCCGAGATTGTCAGCCTGCAGGAACGCTTCCAGGGCCATCCGCTGCTGATCATCAATACCGCCAGCCATTGTGGTTACACCGACCAGTTCGGTGGGCTGGAACAGTTGCATCAGGACTACCGGGACCAGGGGCTGAAGGTGGTGGGCTTCCCCTCCCACGACTTCAATCAGGAGGCCGACGACGAGGCCGAAACCGCCCGGGTGTGCTTCGAGAACTTCGGCGTGACCTTCGACATGTTCAGGCCGATCGGCGTGCGTGGCGCGGACGCCCATCCGATCTTCCGCGAACTGGCGCGCCAGGCCGCCGCTCCGCGCTGGAACTTCTACAAGTACGTGGTGGACCGGGAGGGGCGGGTGGTCGCGCACTTTCCCAGCCAGGCCGGCCCCGGGTCCGCCGAGCTGCGCCGCGCGATCGAGAGCATCTTGTAGCCCATCGTGCTGCGGCGCCGCCGACGGAAAAAATAGCGGGAGACTATCTCGCTCATGGTGAATATCAACTGGCACTAATAGCTTGTGGGGCCTAGCTTCAAGGGCAGGTGGACAGTGAAGCCCACCCTGGCCGAAGGTGGCCCTGGGTCGGAACGGCTTGCGGTCCCTGAGGAAAGCCATCGATTACACATGGATGACGGCTTCCGAAACACGAACCAGCTGAACGCAGCGAAAAATGGAGAACGATATGGGTGAGCATCAGAACATGGGCAAATGCCCGGTCATGCATGGCGGCGAGACCGCCGCGGGCCATTCGGTCATGGACTGGTGGCCGGAGGCGCTGAACCTGGACATCCTCCATCAGCATGACCGCAAGACCAACCCGATGGGCGAGGACTTCGACTACCGGGAAGAGGTCAAGAAGCTCGACTTCGACGCCCTGAAGAAGGATATGCACGCGCTGATGACCGAGAGCCAGGCGTGGTGGCCGGCCGACTGGGGTCATTACGGCGGGCTGATGATCCGCATGTCCTGGCACGCGGCCGGCACCTACCGTATTGCCGATGGTCGCGGTGGCGGCGGCACCGGCAACCAGCGTTTCGCACCGATCAACAGCTGGCCGGACAACGTCAGCCTGGACAAGGCGCGCCGCCTCCTGTGGCCGATCAAGAAGAAATACGGCAACAAGATCAGCTGGGCGGATCTGATGATCCTGGCCGGTACCGTGGCCTACGAGAACATGGGTCTGAAGACCTTCGGCTTCTCCTTCGGGCGCGAGGATATCTGGCATCCCGAGAAGGACACGTACTGGGGCGCGGAGAAGGAATGGCTGGCACCCTCCGACGAGCGCTACGGCGACGTCGACAAGCCCGACACCATGGAGAACCCCCTGGCGGCCGTCCAGATGGGCCTGATCTATGTGAACCCGGAAGGGGTCAACGGCAAGCCCGATCCCCTCAAGACCGGCGAGCAGGTCCGCGAGACCTTCGCCCGCATGGCCATGGACGATGAAGAGACCGCGGCGCTGACCGCCGGCGGACACACCGTGGGCAAATGCCACGGCAATGGCGATGCCGGTGCGCTGGGTCCGGAGCCCGAAGGGGCCGACGTCGAGGAACAGGGCTTCGGCTGGAAGAATCCCAACATGCAGGGCAAGGCCGCCAACGCCGTCTCCTCGGGCATCGAGGGTGCCTGGACCACCCATCCGACGAAGTTCGACATGGGGTACTTCGACCTGCTGTTCGGCCATGAGTGGGAGCTGAAGAAGAGCCCCGCCGGCGCCTGGCAGTGGGAGCCGATCGAGATGAAGGAGGAGGACAAGCCGGTGGATGCCAGCGATCCCTCCATCCGCCACAACCCGATCATGACCGACGCCGACATGGCGATGAAGATGGATCCGAAGTACCGGGCCATCTGCGAGAAGTTCATGGCCGATCCCGCGTATTTCCAGGACTGCTTCGCCCGCGCCTGGTTCAAGCTGACCCACCGTGACCTGGGCCCGAAGACCCGCTACATCGGTCCGGAAGCGCCGCAGGAAGACCTGATCTGGCAGGACCCGGTGCCGGCCGGCAACACCGACTACTGCGTCGAGGCGACCAAGAAGAAGATCGCCGAGAGCGGCCTCGGCATCGCCGAGATGGTCAGCACGGCCTGGGACAGCGCCCGCACCTTCCGCGGCTCCGATATGCGCGGTGGCGCCAACGGCGCCCATATCCGCCTGGCCCCGCAGAAGGACTGGGAGGGCAACGAGCCGCAGCGCCTGGACCGGGTGCTCAAGGTCTACGAGCAGCTCTCCGCTGAGACCGGCGCCAGCGTGGCCGACCTGATCGTGCTGGGTGGCAGCGTGGGCATCGAGCAGGCGGCCCGGGCGGCCGGTCACGATGTCCTGGTGCCGTTCATCCCGGGCCGTGGCGATGCCAGCGCCGAGATGGTCGACGCCGACTCCTTCGCGCCGCTGGAGCCGCTGGCGGATGGCTTCCGCAACTGGCTGAAGAAGGACTACGTGGTCAAGCCGGAGGAGATGCTGCTCGATCGCGCCCAGCTGATGGGCCTGACCGCGCCGGAGATGACCGTGCTGATCGGCGGGATGCGCGTGCTCGGAACCAACCATGGCGGCAGCAAGCATGGCGTGTTCACCAGCCGTGAAGGCCAGTTGACCAACGACTTCTTCGTCAACCTGACCGACATGGCTAACGCCTGGAAGTCTGCGGACAACGGCATCTATGAGGTCCGCGACCGCAAGAGCGACCAGGTGAAGTGGACCGCCAGCCGCATCGACCTGGTGTTCGGCTCCAACTCCATCCTGCGCAGCTACGCCGAGGTGTACGCCCAGGACGACAACGAGGAGAAGTTCGTGAACGACTTCGTCAGGGCCTGGACCAAAGTGATGAACGCCGACCGCTTCGATCTGGAGCAGTACCAGCAGTAAGCACGGCCTGAACCGGGCGGTTTGCCCGGCATGCAGACCAGGACGCCCGGGACCATCCCGGGCGTTTTTTTGTGTCTTGGGTTCGGCTCCCGCGACCGCCGGAGGGCAACCTCCCGCTCCTGATCCTCCAGGCCTAGCTGGCCCCTGCGAGCCCGCACCCACTCGGCCTCCGGGGGGTAAACGCCGTCCGGCCTTCACCCGCCGCCTGTTGCGACGCTCAGGTCGGGCCGTCCAGGACCTTCAACGAGCCCTTCGAGCCCGGACAAGCTCGTCAAGCCAATCGGTTGCCGTGGTCCGGCCTCGGCAGTTCGGTAGCTAGCCGTAACGCCCGTCGACGCGCGGTTTGACCAGCATCGGGGCATGAACCCAGAGAAACCCGGCGAAGGCCGCGATCCACAGGAGTTGCGAGGCGCTCATCCAGCTGGCGGTCAAGGCCGGCCAGAGCAGGGGGCCGGCCACCCGTACCAGCGCCCCGATGGCCAGCAGGCCGAAGAGCAGCCCGAGGACCCGCGGAGGGTCAAACACGTTACGTCCGGTATGGCCCAGGGCGACGCGCGTCATCATCCCCAGGGTCATCATGCCGATACCCCCGTAGGTGAAGGCGTGCAGCGCGGCCATCGGGCTGAGGGGCGTGAATTCGGCCACGGCCCGCAGGGCAAAGCCGACCACGATCCAGCCGTAGGCCATCATCAGCACCCAGAGCAGTGGCTTGCGCCACAGCGCCGGCGTATGCCAGCCCGTCCAGCGCATGCCATGCGCCACGGCCAGCCCAGCCGCCAGCCCCGCCGCGACCGGTGCCCATGGCAGGAACACCTCGACCAGCCAGAAGGCGAGCAGCAGTACCAGGGCGAGGCGGTCCAGCCAGTCCCGGTTCACCGGCGTAAAGGCACCATCCAGCCCGCGCTCGATAAAGAACGGGATGACCCGGCGCCCCATCATCAGGATCAGCGACAGCACCAGGTAGACCCCGGAGTAGAGCCCCAGGCGCTGGCCGCCATCGAGCAGATCGAAGGCGCCCAGGTAGAACAGGCCGTTGCTCGCCCCCAGCAGCGCGATCTTGCCGATCACGGCGAGCTGGGCCCATTGGCGCGTCTGCCATACCGGGCGGGCCAGGGCGGCCAGCAGCCACAGGGTAAAGCCGAGATCGAACAGCGCCATGGCCACCAGCCCGGGGTCCCCGAACAACGCCGCCACCCGGCCGCCGAGCCAGAGCCCGGCCAGCACCAGCAGCGCGGGCCCTTGGGTTGTTTGTACCCCGGTCCAGTTGCGTACGGCCGTGAGCAGGAACCCGGCGACGACCGCCATGGCGTAGCCGAAGATCAGGGTATGGCCGTGCCAGGCGAAGGGCCCGCCAAAGGCGGCCGTGGGCAGCGCCGCCATGTCGAATTGGTAGAGCCAGGTCCACAGACCCACGACCAGCACGGCGTACAGCCCTGCCAGCAAGAAGAACGGGCGAAAGCCCAGATGGCTCAGGGCAAACCGATACGGTCCCGGCTCTTCGATATTCAGCTTCAACAGCGCCCCCTTGGCCCTGCGGGGCTAGTACCCGCCATCTCTACGCGAACCACCCAGAATTCAGGTTCGCACCCGCTCATATAATGCATGCGGGTTAAATCTTTTTGCGAGCCTGGGTTCTTCGTCATTGCGAGGCCTCGCAGAGGCCGTGGCAATCGGTCGGAATGGCCTGGATGCCGCTCGATTGCCACGGGACCAAAAGCCAGGGACTGACCCCGAGCCCCGCGCCTCGCTATCCCGTCGCGCGCATGCCGCCGCCTCCCCCTCCGCCGGGCGGGGGTGTCCAGACGTTGCGAAAGGCCTGATGCGTCTTCGGTGGGAGGTGGCGGGAGAAGCGCAACTCGACACCCCGGTCGGTGCGCACGGCCTGGATCCGGCCCTGCTTCAGCCCGTATCGTCGAGCGACGTCCTCGCAGCCCCGCACGAACCCGGACGGCGGCTTGCCGCGCCGCACGCGGGCAGCGCCATCGCGCAGCTCCACCGAAAACACCTGCCGGGCATGCCAGAGCATCAGCGCGACGCCAAGCCCCAGCAGGGCGAACATGATCAGGAACGTGAGCAGCATGATGGATGGCGGGACAAGGGTGCGCCCCAGTGTAGCGCACCCCATCCGCGGTGCTTCGCCTCCGCTCGACGGCGACTCGTCAACGCAATAGCCCATTTACGGGCCCAAAAGCCCCGTTTAAGCCCTGGAAATAGCCCGTCAAATTCGCAAAGCCGCGTTAACTCAGTCCGTTACCGTGGTCCGACCCTGTCCTTGGCGACACGCTCAACAATTGTTTCGCATATTCAAAGCGTTCCTCTACCTCCTGGCGGTCCTCAACTTCGGGCTGTCCCTCACTAGCCCCACGGGCAATCATTTCAGCGTGCCGTAACAGCGCAGCGCGATCCTCTGGCCGCTGTACGAATCTCGCGACCTCGGCGATCGTTTCCAGCAGGCGGACAGTAACCGCGGTGTTCGAGCGGGACATTTGTCGGATCTGGTTGAAGGCCGCATCTGTGACGTCCACAAAAGTAGACCCTGGAGCAATCACCCTCAGCTGATCCGTACTGTCATAACGATAGGGCGATGGCATGTCTCGCGTAGCCAAACGACTCAAAGCGGACGCCAGGTGGTCTACGCACGTAATTGCCGTGAACGGGTCATTCACTCCCGAGGAGAGGGCACGCAGAGCGACCTCCACGAGTTGGGTAACCGCGAACTCGATGTCCTGGCCCGAAGTCCGCTGGTTACCCAGGGCAAAGGTGTTGTTGACCTGATCCGCGGGCACATCGGCCGCCCTCTCTCCCGGCCAGACCAGCATAAGCGGGCCACCGGAGACCACATAGTCGCCGGGTACCCGCTCCAGTCGAATGACCACATCCTTTTGCATCGCCAACTCGATCAAGGCGTCCGTGTCGATGAACTGAATGTATCCGTCCGCGCTCGCTCGAATGGGACGAGCCTCCCGGTCAAATGCGTCCAGAAATGCCGACTCGGGTGGCGTTGCCGACGTCCGTGGCTTCGCCCGCCCGATGTGTTCCGGAAACAGGCGGTTCACCCCGGCGATCAACTCGTCGCTCACGCGCGCCACGATTTCGTTGGCCTGCATCGAAACAGACACGTGGTGAATGAAATAGATCAGCACCCCCACGCTCGCGACCGCAAAGAGCACGCCGAGCGTGATTGATACATGAGGAACGAAAGCAACCTCCTCCGCGCGCCGGATGGTAAGGAGGACCAGCAAGCAATACAGGAAGGTGGCGACGAACGTGCCCAGCACGACCTGAGTCGTCGTATCGCGCAGGAAATTGCGGAGCAAGCGCGGCCCCAACTGCGACGTCGCCAGCGACAGGGCGACCAGCGTCATCGAAAACACAACTCCAGCGATGGTGATCATCGATCCGGCGATGATCCCCAGCACGGCGCTGGCCCCCTCGGCTCCAGCGGTGAATGTCCAGCCCCACGAACGCAACAACCAGTTCGTCACCGGCCTATCCAGGGCGACGCTTATGAAGGCCAAAAACACCGCGCCCAGGGCCATCATGGTGGGGATGAACCATAAGCTGGATCGAATGCGGTCCCAATACCTGAAAGTCAGTGTTTTCACTATGACGCCTCATTCACTCACATGCTGTCCGCCGGCTTACCGTGGTCCGACCCCGTCTTCCTCCATTCTCCCGACCCGGGGAGATCCTATCTTCCGTGGAGGAAAAACAAGGCCGTGTTCTTACAGAAGAGTACGCCGCGTGTCGTCAGGACCGGAAGGGGCGGGGGAAAAGGGTGAGATGGCGTCATTGCGAGGCCTCGCAGAGGCCGCGGCAATCGGCCGGACTGGCCCGAGACCTTGTTGGTAGCATTCGCGGTGCCGGGTCGGATCGGAAAGGTGGTGTCCTCTTTCTCCGGCTACGTCCCGCGCCCCGCCTTGAGACCATACATCGCGCGGTCGGCTTGCCCCAGCAGTTCGTCTGGATCGCCGTCTCCCGGACCGTAGGCCCAACCCAGAGTCATCGCCAGCGTGACCTCGCCCGCAGCAAGCTGGACCGGCCGGGACACCGCCGCCTGCAGTCGCTTCCCCTCGGCTTCGGTTGAATCCTCGCCAAACAGCAGCACCGCAAACTCGTCACCCCCGACCCGGGCCACACAGGCCGGCTCGCTGAGCGCCTCCTCCAGCCGGCGGGCGACCACCCCCAGCAGTTCGTCGCCGGCCGCGTGTCCGAACCGATCGTTCACCGGCTTGAACTGGTCGAGATCGATGAAGCCCACGGAGAACGCTTCGCCGGTCCGTTGGGACCAGGCGATTGCGTCCTGCAGGCGCTTATAGAAAGCACGCCGGTTGGGTAGACCGGTCAGCGGGTCGTGGCTAGCCTCGTGCTGCAGCTGGCGTCCGGCCTCGTCGAGCTGTGACGCCTGCTCGCGCAAATCATGGTGCATGGTCACCAGGGTCCGCCGGGTGAGCAGAATCAGCGCCAACGCGAACACCACGCCGCCCCCACCGAACACCAGCATGAAACGCTGCGTGTGCGCCCCGACTTCGCCTGCGCGCTCGGCTGCCGCTTCCATCTGTGCGCGTTCATGTGCTCGCAACGCCTCGATGGAGCTGTCGAACTCCCGATCAAGATCAAACAGACGCTCGCTCAGGATCGCCATTGCCGGCGCGATCTCCTCGCGGGCCGCCAGGTCCACCACCTGGTCCTGCAGCCTCACGATCTCCGGGATCAGGGCATCCTGTTCCTCGAGTCTTGCCCGCGCCGCATCCTCGGTCACGCGCTCATTGAGGGCCGCGCGCACCTCGCCGACCCGGTTTCCCCAGCGGTGGTACGCCATCATCAGGTCATCACGCTCGAAGGGGTCGTCGGTGATGACCTGATTCACCATGGTCTGGTGGCGATTGTAGGCGGCCTCCAGCAGATCGGACGCCAGCTGGATGCGCTGTCCTCGCTCCTCCGTGATGTGACGCAGCTCGTCCAGCAGGCGCTGGTTCTGCCACAGGCTGTTGCCCACAATCACAATCATGCCCGCCAGCAGGACCACGAAAGCGACCGTGATGGCGTTCAACAACCGCCCGCTGATCCGCTGCACCTTTTGCGAGAACTGCATCGACTACTCCTTCCAAGGGGCGAGCATGGGGAGCCGCCCTCCCATGGGCCAAGCGCCCCGCACTGTCGCGCGGATTCCGGATAGTATCGGATCAAGTCGTGATTTCTTACCCGAATATGAGGCGGAGGGCCAAAGCAACGTCTGCCCCGTCATTCCTCGCCGTCATTGCGAGGCCTCGAAGAGGCCGCGGCAATCCGTCAGAGCGGCCCGAGACTCTACCGACCCCCTTTGCGGTGCCGGAGTGGGATCTAGTCTCAGAGCAAGAGCCCATTTATGGGCCGGAATGCGCCGTTCAAGGCCCTGAATTAGTCCGCCTGATTCGGAAAGGCGTTTTAAGTCAGTCCGGTACCGTGGTGGTCCGACCCGTCGTCTGCTCGGCTGGCTGTCACAGTGCCTCGTAGTATCGGCGGACGAGTGCGGCCATCATTTTGCGGCGCGCTTCCAGGAACTCCTGATAGTTGGTGGCCGTGACGTCCCCGATAAACTCCGGTATGGCGTTCTCGGCTAGATTCGCCTTGAGGTCTTCCTGATTGGTGATCTCGCCAAGCCGAAATTGCCCTGTGGCAATCTGCTCGGATATCCACGCCATGTACTCCTTGGGCGGACGATCCTTGATCGCGATATTGATAGGCGTTTCGGTGAGCGCGAAGTTGGCCACCTGGTTGTAGTCCCCCTGCTTAGGAAACCCGTTCTGGATCAGGTGGTTTTTGGGGACGATGTGATGCAGGTCGCCGTGACCTTCGATCATCTGCGCGACGCTGATCGATTTGGACAGGAATCCGCGGCCCCCGCTGTTAACCCGCGCCGCGAGATACGTCTGGAAAGCCGGGTTGCGAGTGCTGGGTGTGTTGAGCTCCTGAGGGAGCGCCACATTCCAAAATCCGTCCCCGAGCTCGGACTCCTCGAGTATTTCGAGGTAACGTTCAGCACCACTTTCACGAATTCGTCTTAGATCGGTCTCCCAAGTCGACTCAAAACTCCCTACAGCCCGACCCGAGAGCAGGGTGAGCACAAACCAGCGCTTGATGATCCGAGACCGTTGTCCTTCGGTCATGTCGCCATCCTGACGCAACAGTAGGTACAAGGCGTAGGCGAAGTTCAGCGCGTTTTTCGACCCGATCATGCTGGCGTCTATGAACCCCGCTGATTTGATCATCATCACGAAGCGCTCGATGTGTGTCTTGCTTACCAACTGATCCAGGGCATGGCCAAATCGCTCATAGGCACCCGGAATCCGGGCTTCATCGATCTTCCGGGTTTCGGGGTCCAGCCCGGAGAGTTCGCTCACGATCGCGCCCGCCTTGCCTCGGTTGAATCCAACCAATCCGGTAATGCGGATTACATCGGTGTACTCGGGCTGGAAGAGTTCATCTGACTGATTTCGAAGCCACTGTATTTTCTGAAGATGCTCCGTGGCGGCGAATTCCTCGTCGTTCTCCTTGATGTCCGAGAAGGCGTGCCCCGCCACGGCCAGGTGACAAAAATAGTCGATCAGCTTTCGCAGGTTTCGGCCTTCGTTACCGTAGGTGGCGATCTTGCTCATCACGAAATCGGCGCTCGAGAGGGGGACGCCCTTGGCATTGATGCGAACAAAGATCTCCGCGACCGTTTCGACATCCAGATCATCCGCCAGCGAGATGACGCCGACCTGGGCGTGCTCGATTGCCGCGAGTTTCGTTACCGAATCCTCGACCTTGCGCTGGTCGGTATCCGGATTCTTTTCGAAATAACTGCGCAGAAAGGTTAGCTGGCTCGAGCCGGAGTAGAACTCGCTGATGTCGTGGATCCACTCATTGCTCTTTCGGATCGCAGGCGTTTGCGTTGCGAACACCTCGGTTAGAG
The DNA here is from genome assembly GCF_000377925.1 of Thioalkalivibrio sp. AKL12. Classification (NCBI taxonomy): domain Bacteria; kingdom Pseudomonadati; phylum Pseudomonadota; class Gammaproteobacteria; order Chromatiales; family Ectothiorhodospiraceae; genus Thioalkalivibrio; species Thioalkalivibrio sp. AKL12. The sequence continues at coordinate 206,861 of NZ_KB898893.1, read as the reverse complement.
GATTAAACGAGATCGCGATGCGCTTTTTCTGATACCGGGTACCGACGACAGGCTGGCCAGCAATCGCGGCGCGGAGGGCTGTTACCCGCTGTTGCCCGTCGATCAGAATCTGCTGGTGAGCAGCGACCTCTCCCCCCTTGAGCTTCGCGCCAACGGATTGCCAAGTGATCAGGTAGCCGACCGGGTAGCCGTTGTAGAGCGAATCCAGTAGGTCCCGAACCTGCCACGTCTTCCAGACAAACGGCCGCTGCAGTTCCGGAATCGCAATCTTGTCGCTTCGCACGTCAGCCAGCACCTGGCTTACCGCGGTTTGCTTCACTTCATACTTTGCCATTCTTATCGCCTTGTGCTTGATGCGGGACGGTCGCGTAGCGCTCCCAAATACCAGTCAGACGCTAGCCCTGCCGGTGGGGGGTAACGCCGCAACCCTCAACGCACGTTTGTCGCCGTTTTTCAGGGTCTCTGGAATCGTCGAAGTCAGGATGCTACTGCTCGGTAGAACTGCCACGCTGCTCGAACACCACCCACTCGTGGGAGCAGTCCTGGCAGGCGCTGGTGTAGGTCGGGCCGGATTTGGTCACTCGCACTTTGCGGGACTGGCAGGCGGGGCAGGGCACCTTCATTGAGGTGTTCGTGCCGCAGGAGTCGCAGCGCACGTAGTAGCCGTATTTGCCGTACATGCCGGTCAGCTTGTCTTGCTCGCCGCATTTCTTGCAGGCGAGAGTGGAGGCTTGACTCGGGCTCGTAGCCGGCGAGGGCCCGGCTTGGGCGGATTGCGGCTCTGGCGTCGGCGCTCGCTGCGCCTTTGGTGCCGGCTCGGGATTATCGGAAACGGGCGGCTCCTGGACCCGCGGGGCCGGCTCGGCCACGGCAGAGGTATTCGCGCTAGGCCGGAGGTGGCTTTGGAGCAGGAAGTCGCCGATGCCTTCGATTTCCTTTTGGCTGAATCTCGGCCGGGCCGTCACCAGCCCCTTGGCTCGTGAGCCGACCAGTTCGCGTACCTTCTCCGCGACGAACTCGCTCTTCACCACGCGATTCGCGATCGCGCGAGGCATCTCATCGCGGTGCAGGATCGCGCTGCTAGATACGGCGCAGAGCGTCCTCCAATCACGGCCGCCAATCTGGGTCTGGAGGCCCAGCAGTCGGCCGAGAAACTTCTCCACGTTCTCGCGAAGGAGATCTTTGACCAGGGCCTCTTGCAGCTCCGCCTGCCGCACAGGGGAGGGCATGCCGTACCAATCGCCGCGGTAGCTACGCGACCACTCCCCGTGCCCGTTCACCTTCACCTCGCCATAAATGCTCTTTGACTCGATGACCACCAGCCCGTACGGATGAACCACCAGATGGTCGATCTGCGCGCGTTCGCCGTTATGCTCGATGCGCAGGTCGTTGATGATCCGCACGGCCTCATCGTCGCCGAATTCGCGTCGCAGGTAGAACGCCACGTCCTGTTCTTGCTGGTGCCCGGCCTTCGAGCGTTCATCCTGGCCGCTTGGGCCGTCCTTCTCCTTAAGAATCATCGAATCTCCTGAGTTGAGCCGTAAAGCCTCTCCGTCGTCGCCTTACACGATTTCCGCCAGACGCCCCCAGCGGCCGATTTCAGCATCGAAATGGGCGCTTTAAGGCGTTGAACAAGCCTTCAGAGGAAATTAATCGTTGGAAATACAGATGGTTACCGTGGTCCGACCCCGTCATGCCCTTTGATTTCACCTCCAACCCATTGTCAGGGTCGAGGAAAACGAAATCGCTACCTTGCGCCCGCTGAGCAAGCGAATTGAACCACGAACTTCGAACTGACGCTGTATCCGGCACAAGGGAGGAGAAGTATTCTGCTTTCGGGATAAGGCCACTACCTTCGATTAAGCCTACCCGACACTCTTGGCCAGACGCCAAAAGCTCTTTGATTCTTGTGAACAGAACAGGGTCGTAACGTGACCACTTACCTGGATGCTCCAAATACGAGATGAACTTCCCATCTGTACTCCCATCGTCAGGCGTCAGCATCCAGACGACCAAAATACGGAGCCCGCTGGCACGAATGATTGCACGCAACAGTCCGTACTTCCGATAGTCGTTGATGTCCCCGAAATATTGGTCCTTCATGGTGCTCTCTTCTTTTACGCCCAACGCCAAGCTCAGCCGAGGAAGGCCGCGTTGCGGCCTGACGTCGGCTGGAGCATAGTGTTAAGGCTATTCCCCGACATCGTAGGGATAATCAAGGTTATCGATCCAATCGCGCAGGTTTCGCTCGCCGAATGCCGTATTTCCGGGCTGGTACAGACGAACATTCGCCCCATCCAAGGGACCAGTCCCGAAACCGCCTTGCGGTTCATACCCAGTGGTAGACTGCACATCCAGAGTAAAGCAACCGAGTGGCCGACCACTCTTGACTAGATACTGCCTGAACAAACTCAACGCCGGAATGACGTGGTTAAACCAATCTTCTACGGGCTGGTCTTGTGTTCCTAGCCTCGGATATCGATAGGAACTACCCCCAAGGTTTTGCCAGCCGAATCGCTCGAAAAAGCTTTGGATTCGGTTCCGTTCCCCTGGGGGCGCCCCTTCAATATCAAATGTAATAACTACTGGCATGAAATTTTCTCCTTTTGAGCCTTAACAGTTGATTATACTTAATCCATATAACACGGTTTCACCCGCATCCATATAGCACGTGTTATACAGCATCTGCCTGCCCTTCTCCCATGCACCTTCCAGGCCCACCGCGCCATATATCCCGTATTCAACAGGCATTCCTCGAGCACCCACATTCACGCCAACCGCCACATCTCCCCATCCCGCTGCGCCTGCCCCAGCACCTCCAGCGCCCCGAGCACCTGGTTGATGGACTTCGTCGGCTTGCGCTTGAACTGCCCGGCCAGCGCCTCGCTGGTCTGCGAGCCAACGGCCAGCAGGCGGCGGACGGCCTCGACCTGCTCGGGCATGGCCTTCGGCCAGGTCGGCTTCTTCGCCGGCTCGCTGACCGCCTCGGCGGCGGCCTCCGGCGCCGTCTCCGCGCTCACCGTACCCTGCACCGCCTCCGGCGCCTGATACTCGGGACGCAGCCAGCGCACATGGCCCTGGGCCTCCTCGGCGGCGCGCTCGGCGTTGAGCGCCACCAGACGGCTCAACAGCTCCTCCTCGGCCTCGGCCTGCTCGGCGGGCTTGTCCGGCAGCGGCGTGGTCGCACCGGGCCGCCCGACCAGAACATCGGCCAGATCGCCCCAGCCATACGCCTCGAACACCGCACGGTCGAGATCGTCGTGCAGCTCCCGCAGCAGCGAGACCAGCCCCTGCTCGTGAATCGTGCGCTCCTTGGGCGTCAGCGGCTCCTCGGCCCGCAGCTTCTCCAGCACGTTGTACATGCCGGTGAGGGTGAGGCCCGGGTGTTCGGCCTGGCGTGCCTTGCGGTGGGCGTCGGTACGCTCGGCGAGATCGCCGATGGTAGCCGCCTGCTCGGCGTCGAGTTCCGGGAAGGGGAAGGTCTCGAAACAGCGGGTCTTGTTGTAGCGGGCATCGTTGCCCATGCCCAGGCGTCCGCCTGCCGCGAGCGCCCAGGCGGCATGGATGCGGCTGGACAGGACACCCAAGGTGGCGGGCCGGTCGATGGCGATGTTCACCAGCATGTTGTCGGGCAGGATTTCCGCGTCGAGGAACTGGAAGACGCGGTGCTTGGTGGTCTCAACGGTGGCGATGTAGCGCGGGAGGCCCTTTAGCTGCGCACGGAGGTCCGTGCGTAGTCGACGATGGAGCCACCAATTCTCTCGGAGATTCCGATCACGGTTTTGTTCGCGTTCGGGCTTAACACGCTCAAGCACCCACTGATAAGCCGACGGATACTTCATGCAAGCTTCTTCTGCTGTCAGCCCGAAAAAATCGATGACCATCACGCCACGTGGGCGTTGCGTGAGGTCACGGCCGTTTCGGTATTGGCGGATGACCCGTCCAATATCCGAAGTCTGGCCCAGTCCGAAACGACCGGCATCATTAGGCTCGATGATGAAACCCGAATTACCGAGTTCGAACCCTCGCTGACTGATGGTCGCGTTGGCCTGAAGCGGCAATGCGCCTGCGACGTTGGCTCCAATGGCTAGATCCGCAAAAAGTTTCCCCGCCCGGTGGCTCAGTTCCACGGTGCAGGCATCGTTGTCCGTATCGCGTTCGTTGACGACGTGGTGCAGGGTACCGGGCTGGTCTCCGGGTATGCCGACGGTCATGGCGATACGCACGGCGGCGCCGTCTGCGCTGTCCACCCAGGGGTGGTCGGGAATGGCGAAGGCGAGCGACAGGGGCTTCTTGCTGTCGCTCAGATGCGGTTCGAGCACGCGGCGGTTGAAGGTCTGGCGCAGGCTGTTGGTGGTGATGAAGCCGAACCGCCGGGCCTCGCCCTTGCGCACCTTCTCGGCGGCGATGTGCCACCAGTACATGACGAAGTCGGCGGAGTCCGGGACGATTCCCTTGAAGACCTTGCGCACGGCGTCCACGTAGCCATCCCCCAGTGCGCGGCGCATGGTAGCGGCGCCGATAAACGGCGGATTACCAACGATGAAGTCGGCTTCGGGCCATTCGGTGCGGCGCGGGTTGCTGTAGTGGTAGACGGGGGTGCGGCCGGTTTCGTCGGGGATGAGTTCGCCGGTGACGGGGCTTTTCTTGTAGCTGATGCCGTCCCAGATGGTGACGGGTTCGCCGTGTTCGTCGCGCATGGGTTCGCGGGCATCAAAGTCGATCAGTGCGTCGCGGCATTCGATGTTGTGGAAGTCGCGCAGGATGGGTTCGGGCAGGCTGAGGCGGCCGTGCAGGCGGTAGTGCCATTGCAGGTAGCCGATCCACAGCACGATTTCGGCGATGGCGGCGGCGCGCGGGTTGATCTCCAGCCCGAGGAACTGGTGCGGGTCGACGGTGAGGCCTTCGGTGTCGAAGGTGGCCTGTCCGGCGCTCAGGTCGCGGATGAGGTTGAGCACTTCGCCTTCGAGGCGCTTGAGGTGTTCCAGCGCGACGTAGAGGAAGTTGCCGGAGCCGCAGGCGGGGTCGAGCACGCGCGTTTCGCACAGGCGGTGGTGGAAGCGGTGCAGCTCGTCCAGGGCCTTGTCGGGCTTGTTCTGCTGCAGCCAGGCCTCGGCGGCGACCTGGACGGTGTTCCACTCGGCGCGCAGGGGCTCGATGAGCGTGGGCATGACCAGGCGTTCCACGTAGGCGCGCGGGGTGTAGTGGGCACCGAGCTTGTGGCGTTCGCGCGGGTCCAGCGCGCGTTCCAGCAGGGTGCCGAAGATGGCGGGTTCGACGAAGCGCCAGTCGGCCTTGCCGGCCTGGATGAGCAGGCCGATCTGGTCGGCGTTGAGCGGGATGGGGTCGATGTTCTGGAACAGGCCGCCGTTGAAGCGCTGCACCTTGTGCATGAGCTGGCCTTCGTAGCCGCCGGTGTTCATCGTCTCCCACAGGGAGTGCATGGCGTCGGGGAAGTGTTCGGGGTCTTGCTGCAGGCGTTCGAGCAGGGCGGTGAAGCTGCCCTTGGGCAGGAGTTCGACGTCCTCGCTGAACATGGTGAACAGGCAGCGCTTGAGGAAGTGCGCGACGCGCTCCACATCAAAGCCGTGCTGTTCCAGGGATTTGGCGAGTTCGGCCAGGCGCGCGCTGACCTCGCGGGTGACGCGGGCGGCGTGCTTGCTGGCGTCGAGCTGGTCCGGCGCGAGCCACAGGTGGTGCAGGCGCTGCTGGATCTCGGGGTCGCGCAGGTCTTCCAGGCGGATGCGGTGGCGGCTCGGGTCCGGGTAGGGGACGTAGGTGCCGCCGGAGCGGGAGAACTCGGAGTAGAGCTCCAGGCTGCGGCCGACATCGGTGACGACGATGAACGGCGGGCGGCCTTCGTCTTGCGGCAGGGCGCGCACGTACTGGTCGGCCTGGTTCTGCGCGGCGAGCATGGCCTTGTCCCAGCCCTGGGTGTGCAGGCCCTTGCCGGTCTGCTTGGCCTCCAGCACGAAGCAGCCGCGGCGGTAGAGGTCGATGTAGCCGCGGTTCTCGCTGCCATCCGGGTTGCGGATGGTGACGCGGCGTTCGAACACGTAGGCGTTGTCGGCGGTGTCGTCGCTGGCCGGGTCGGGGTGGGGCAGGTCCAGCAGCTTGCACAGCTCGGTGAGGAAGAGTTGGTAGTTGGCGCGCTCGGAGCCGCCGGTGTCGCGCCAGCGCTCGATGAACGCCTCGACCTGCTCGGGGGCGGCCAGGGGCGTTGCGGTGTCGTGGTCGAAGAACGCGGCGTGGGCCGGGTTGCCCGGGGTGACTTCCATGTGACGAAGGTCCGTTTTCGTTTGGGGGCTACCTTACCGATCCGTGGCGGTGTTGTCGTCTGTGGCTTCGGTTGGAGATCGCCGCGGCCGCATTGCGGCCTCGCGATGACGGGGTTTGTGGGGTTTGGATGGCGCGGGAGGGGTGGCTAGCGTGGGAGATCCCGGCTCTTCGCTGCGCTGCGGCCGGGATGACAGGGTGTGGCGCGGCGGCCGGGGTTTCGGGTTTGGCGTTGGTGCCTGCCAAATGTGGGGCAGCTGTCCCGTCATCGTGAGGCGCGAAGCGCCGTGGCGTCCGGTCCGGTGCCCTGGGCACTCGCCAAGCCTGAACCTTCCGGTCTGCGTGTCTTCCTGTGAATGCATTCTGGTTCTGGCACGAAGCTCGGGCGCGCGGTTCGCCCTGGCGGGCGCATGATCTTGTTTTCCGCGTGGGCAGTGTGGCGTTCTGACCCGGTCGCGATAACCCATGTGTCGTTTTGCATCATTCCGGAGTGGAGTGTTGCGGTGTGAGCCAGCGGAATCGATCACACTTTGTTTCGATGATGAGACCTTCGTCGGCAGGGGTCATGTTTGGCATCCCCCTTGCTCCTTCTCTGGCGCAGTCAATTGAAAGCCTGACTGGCCCGATTCGGTTGGCTGTGACTCGATTCCAACTTGAAGGAGCGAACCATGATGTCGACTTTCCAGAAAACTGCGATCGCGATGGTGCTGGGTTCCATGTTTGCGCTGGGCGGCCTTGGCGCGGCGCACGCCCAGGCGGGCGGCGACGCCGGCGCAGATACCGGTGCCCCGGAGGCCGGTGCTGGTGCTGAAGGAGGCGCTGGCGCTCCCGACGGCGCCCCCGAAGGCGCTGCCGGTGGCGGCGCGGGTGCTCCGGAAGGGGGTGCTGGTGGCGCCGGTGGCGGCGGCACCATGGGCGGCGGTGGTGCCGAAGGTGGTGCGGCCGGCGGCTCCATGGGTGACCACGACGAAGAAGACGACGACGATGACGATGACGAAGGGGCCCCTGACTGGTAACAAGCCCCAGTCCCCTCAACAAGCCGGGCTCCCCGCCCGGCTTTTTTGATTGTCTCCCATCGCCCCGGTGCTTCCTCCCTATAGCCCGGACGGGCGAGGCCTCAAACCCGTTATCGCGGTCCGACCCTGCCGTTGTTCCCGGTCGGTCGTTGGCTTTGTTGCTCCGGAAGCCGCGCTTTGTCCCAGTGTCGTCATCCCGGAAACCGCGAAGCGGTTATCCGGGATCTCGGGCGTCGGGGTTGGGCTGGCGTGGGAGATCCCGGCTCTTCGCTGCGCTGCGGCCGGGATGACGAGGTGTGGCGTTACGGCCGGGATGACGGGGTGTGGGGCTGCGGCGGGGGTGTTTGGCGAGGCCGGGGAAGACGGTGGGGCGGTAGGTGTGTGGCAGCGGGGCGCGGCCGCATTGCGGCCTCGCGATGACGGGTGGGGTGTGGGGGCTACAGCCAGCCGCGGCGGCGGAAGAGGTAGAGCATGACGGCGACGACGGCGAGCATGATGCCGAGCAGGATGGGGTAGCCGTAGTAGGTGTAGAGCTCGGGCATGGACCAGGGGCTGTCGGGGTGTTCGAAGTTCATGCCGTAGATGCCGACGATGAACGTGAGCGGTATGAAGATGGTGGCGATGATGGTGAGCACGCGCATGACGTCGTTGGAGCGCTGGTTGATGGCGGACATGTAGGCCTCGATCAGGGTGGCCGCCATCTCGCGGTAGGACTCCAGAAGATCCATGATCTGGATGGTGTGGTCATAGGCGTCGCGCAGGTACGGGAACAGCTCCGGGGTGAAGGGCTCGAGGTCGTCGCGCATGAGGCGGGCGATCACGTCACGCGTGGGCCAGAGCTGGCGGCGCAGGACGAGGAGCTCGCGGCGCAGGATGTGGATCTCGTTGAGGGTGTGGCGGTCGGGCTGGTCGAGGACGGTCTCTTCCAGTGTCTCCAGGCGTTCGCTGATGTGTTCCAGCACCGGGAAGGCCTGGTCGATCACGCTGTCCATCAGGGCGTAGGCGAGGTATGCGGCGCCTAGCCGGTTGAAGTTGCGGTTGGCGTTGCGCATCCGTTCGCGGACCGGCCCGAAGGGATCGGCCGCGCCGCTATGGACGCTGATGACGAGGTGGGTGCCCACCACGAACAGGTTGAGCTGGTCGAGTTCGATGTTGCCGTTGTGATGGCGCGGCTGACGCAGGATGGCGACCATTTGTGTGTCGAAGAAGTCCACCTTGGGGCGCTGGCCCTGGTGGCGCACGTCTTCCAGCGCCAGCGGGTGCAGGTCGAAAGCCTCGCCCAGGTCGTGCAATTGGCGCGGACTGGGGGCCCCCTGCAGGTGCAGCCAGACGAATCCGCCGTCGACGGTCTGTACGCCTTCGCGCAGGGTGCGCTGCGGGTCGAGCTCGACGAGCTGTTCGCGATGGTAGTGCCAGGCGGAGACGGTGGCGTCGGCGGCGTGCGGGTGTTCGGTGGCGTGGGCGCCGTGTCCGGGGGCGGCGCCGGGCTTGAGATAGGTCTTTTCGAACAGGCGGGTCATCGCGGTTCCTGTGCCGATTTTCTGCCCAGTATAGGGTGCTGAAAAGTGCTGCGCGCGGGGGGCAACTCTGGCAGTCTGGGCGGCGACTGAACGGCCGCGGAAGCGGGCGAGTCCCACGGGGTGAGAAACAAGGAGCGCGGTATGGAACTGAAGACCATGTTGGTGCCGGTGGATGGTTCCGCCAACGCCTGGCGGGCGGTGGAAGTGGCCGCGGATCTGGCGTCCAAGTATCACGCCCGGGTAGTGCTGGTCAGCGTTCTGCTGCAAGGCGAGGTGCCGCCGCATATCCGCCAACTCTCGGACCTGCCGGACCCGAACGATCCGCCGCTGGCAGCGGGCGGTGCGGCCGTGGGCGCCGCGGTGCCGCCGAAGGTGCTGCGGGATATCGCGAAGAAGCTGATCGAGCAGGCCCACGGATACTTCACCGATCTGGGCGTGACCGACATCGAGCACCATGTGGAAGACGGCTCTCCGGCCAAGGTGATCCTGCAACAGGCGGAGTATCACGACGTGGACATGGTGGTGATGGGCTCGCGCGGCCTTGGGGGCCTGCAGGGGCTGCTCTCCGGGAGTGTCTCGCACAAGGTGCAGCAGCTGGCGCGCTGTATCGTGGTGACGGTGAACTGAGCCTCTACTCGCGGGGTTCGCGATGTCGCGGTTGTCGATCGATCTGCACGAGTGCTTCCGCAATGGCCGCCGGATCGACGCTGAGTTGAACGGCGCGATCGAGCAGGCCTGTGACAAGCGCATCAAGACGGTGGAGATCATCCACGGCAAGGGCAGCGGGCAGTTGAAGAAGCGCGTGCTGCGCTTTTTGCAGCAGCCGGAGGTCAAGGCGCGCTATCACCGCCTGGAGAAGGATTCGAAGAACCACGGGCGGCTGTTCGTGCACTTCAAGCATTGATCCGAGGCCTCCTACAGTTCTTCGGGGTGCTGTCGGCGCGTGCCTGCGTTCGACTTTGGCAGGGGCTTCGCGTGCAAGCACGCTCCCACAGTGATGGTCCCACCGGGGGGCAACTAAGGCTTCTGGCGGCCCGGAAGAGGCTGGCATCCCGGAAACCGCGAAGCGGTTATCCGGGATCTCGGGCGTTGGGGTGGGGCGTGGCGTTGGAGATCCCGGCTCTTCGCTTCGCTGCGGCCGGGATGACGAGGTATGGCGCGGCGGCCGGGATGACCTGGTGGGGGCGATGGCCGGGAGGATATGGGCTGAGGTTCTGTAGGAGCGTGCTTGCACGCGAAGCCCCTGCCCGCGTCCGACTCTGGCAGGGGCATTCGCGTGCAAGCACGCTCCTACAGTGATGTTCCCACCGGGGGTAACTAAGGCTTCTGGCGGCCGGGAAGGGGCTGTCATCCCGGAAACCGCAAAGCGGTTATCCGGGATCTCGGGCGTTGGGGGTGGGCTGGCGTTGGAGATCCCGGCTCTTCGCTGCGCTACGGCCGGGATGACGGGGGTAGGGGCGCTGGCCGGGATGACGAGGTATGGTGCTGCCGCCGCGATGAGGGGGTGTGTGGCTGGCGCGGACGTGGGGATGGATCAGCGTCTCCCTAGTTTGCGGTCGGCGAGTTCGTAGCCGAGGTCGATCATCTCGGCGGCGCGGTGGAAGTCGAATATGCCGCAGGCGTTGACCGGGACTTCGATCAGGTGCTCGGGGTTGTAGGCGGCGATGCGAAAGCGCGCGATCGTGCCCTGCATGGCCTCGATGGAGTGGGAGACGATGTCGATCATGCCCAGCGCGTGGGCTTCCTGTTCCCGGCTCAGGCCGGGGTCGGTCTCGCCCAGGCCCAGCTTGTCCTGCCAGTCCAGCAGCCAGCTGCCGACGCGATCCGGCAGGGCGTCGGTCAGGCGGTGGTTGAGGAACCCGCTGTCGAGTTCTTCCCGGTCCGGGTCGGGCGCCTTGGTGCGCTCGGGACGGATCAGCTCTTCGCCGACGCGGCCGTTCAGACTGACGGCCAGGGTGATGTCGGTGTCGTCGGTCAGGGTCGGGGCGATCGGGACCGGGTTCAGCAGGCCGCCGTCCACCAGCAGCCGGCCCTTGAGGCGCACCGGGGTGAACACGGTGGGGATGGCGATGGAGGCGCGGATGGCGTCGAACAACGAGCCGGAGTTCAGCCAGACCTCGCGTTCGCGCTCGATGTCCGTGGCCACGGCGGTGAACGAGATCGGCAGCTGTTCAATATCGGTGTCGCCGAGCATGTCGCGCAGCTTCTCGATCAGGCGGTCGCCGCGGATCAGGCCGGCGCCGCGGAAGGAGAAGTCCAGCAGTCGCCAGACGTCCTGGCGGCGCAAGGACTTTACCCAGTCCTCGTAGGCATCCAGCTGGCCGGCGGCGTAGATGCCGCCGACGACCGCGCCCATGGAGGCACCGGCAATGGAGCGGATGTGGTAGTCGGAGTGTTCCTCCAGCCAGCGGATCACGCCGATCTGTGCCAGACCGCGGGCGCCGCCGCTGCCGAGGACCAGGGAGATGGACTGGGGCTTTCGCGTCATGGTGATCGGTGTGCCTGGGTGGAGTGTTTGCGGAGGGCCCCGCCTTCTTGCGTCACAGCCTTCGCTGCGAGCGCCGCCGCCCGCGACGAGCCTGCTTAACCCAACGTTGGGGGTGTGGTGCGCTTTTTCCAGTGGTATGTCATGCGCGGTCCGGGTCGAGCAGGTGGTCGTGCAGGGCCTGGGCGGACTCGCCGGCGGGTTCTTCCACCCGCAGCTGCCACACGGCGGCGGGGTGATCCGGCGACCATTCGCTGAAGACTACGAGGCCGGCGTACGGGCCGTGCCCGCGGATGGTGCCCAGCGTCAGGCGGCCGTCCGGGTCGCCGTACAAGTGCACTTCGAACTCGGGGGCGGGTGGCGGCAGCTTCCAGTAACCGTCCCGACCGGTCTCGCGGAAGGCGGCGTCGGAAGGCTCGGCGTCGTCGCCGAAGTGGCGGCGCAGCAGCGGCACCGACAGTCGGTGCGGCAGCCCCAGGACGGTCTCGATGCCCGTGCGGCCATGGTCAACCGCTTGGGCGGCGGACGCCAGCGGATCCCGCCGGCCCAGCCATTTCTTCAGTAGCTTGCGCATGCGCGGATCATCCGTGTGCCGTCCGCGGTCTGCAAGCGCCGGGCTTCACGTGCTGGCTTGGAGACCGGCGGTCGGCGGCGTTACCGTGCGGGTAGGTAATGCAAAGGAGTACGTCATGGGTTTTGCACTGTCCGAGATGCAGCTGTCGAGTTCCGCCTTTGGCCCTGGTCAGCCGATCCCCAAACGCCACAGCGGAGAGGGTGAGGACACCTCCCCGGCATTGCGGTGGCGGGACGTGCCGCAGGGCGCCGGGTCCCTGGCGGTGATCTGCCATGACCCGGATGCGCCATTGATCCAGCCGGGCACCTACGGCTTCGTGCACTGGGTGTTGTACAACCTGCCGCCGGACCTGGATGGCCTCCCCGAGGCAACCGATCTGGGCGCGACCGGCCAGACGGACTTCGGTCGCACCGGCTACGGCGGGCCGATGCCGCCCGAGGGCCACGGTAAGCACCACTACTTCTTCTGGCTGCTGGCGCTGGACGCCGACCTGCAGCTCCCACCCGGCCTGACCCTGTGGCAGTTCCTGGAGCACGCCGAGCCCCACGTGATCGGCATGAACCGCCTGGTGGGCACCTACCAGCGCGACTGAGGCCTTGGGGGCATGGGGCATTTCCTGTAGGAGCGTGCTTGCACGCGAATGCCCCTGCCCGCGTCCGACGCTGGCAGGGGCTTCGCCGCCAAGGCGGCTCCTACAGTGATGCCCCCACCGGTGGGGGCCAAGGCTTGTGGCGGCCTGGAAGAGGGCGTCATCCCGGAAACTGCAAAGCGGTTATCCGGGATCTCGGGTGCTGGGGGTGGGCCTGGCGTTGGAGATCCCGGCTCTTCGCTTCGCTACGGCCGGGATGACGGGGTATGGCGTTGCGGGCGGGATGACGGGGGCAGCGGTCGGTGCTGGCAGGGGCTTCGCGTGCAAGCACGCTCCTACAGGGGCCCCCTTTCCCCGCTTCGGGCCGTTTGGTCTTGACCGGGTTGTGCGGTGGGCGCACGATATGTACCACTTTATGTACGTTTCGGGTGACTGGCGATGACGACGCTGACGGCTACCGAGGCCCGCAAGGGTCTGTTCGATCTGATCAAGGGCGTGAACGAACAGCACGCGATCTACCATATCCGGCATCGCAACGGCGATGCGGTGCTGATGTCGGAAGACGAGTACGCCAGTCTGATCGAGACCCTGGAGCTGCTCTCCGAGCCCGGCTTCCGGCAGGAATTCGAGCAGGGCCGCCGCGAGGCGGATGAAGGCGATACGCTGGGATTCGAGGAGGTGTTCGGGGAGAAGCAGTGACCTGGACCATTCGGTTCACCCGTCAAGCCGAGAAGGACTTGCGGCGTCTGACGCCGAAGCTGCGTGACAAGGTGAAGCAGATCCTGCGCAACCGGGTGGCGGTTGACCCGTACTGCGGCAAGGCGCTGGTTGGTGATCTGCGCGGGTACTACTCCCTGCGGATCAGCTACAAGGACCGTCTGCTGTACACGATTCGGGACGAGCAGTTGCTGGTGATTGTGATCCGGGCGCGTACGCACTACGGCGAATAGCCTTGCAGGAATGTCTTGTGGGAGCCGGCTTGCCGGCGAAGCCCCTGCCAGAGTCGGACGCGGGCAGGGGCATTCGCGTGCAAGCACGCTCCCACAGTGATGCCCCCACCGGCGGGGGCCAAGGCTGGCGGCGGTCTGGAAGACGGCGTCATCCTGGAAACCGCAAAGCGGTTATCCGGGATCTCGGGCGTTGGGGGTGGGCCTGGCGTTGAAGATCCCGGCTCTTCGCTTCGCTACGGCCGGGATGACGGGGTATGGCGCTATGGCCGGGGTGACGGGGTATGGCGCTATGGCCGGGGTGACGGGGTATGGCGTTGCGGGCGGGATGATGGGGGGTGCGGTTGGTGCGGGCAGGGGGTGGCGGTGTTGTTGGCGCCATCCAGTCACAAAAAAGGCCCGGGCCGAGCGAACTCGGTCCGGGCCTTTTGCGTTCCCGGGCGGGTGCCCGGGGCGGCGGGGTCGCTTACTTAGTAGCGGTAGCCGAAGGCCTTTTCGAACTTGTCGGCGAACTCCTCGGCGGTGAAGTGGTGGTTCTGGGTGCCGGAGTGCGCGATCTTGATCGAGCCGATCAGCGAGGCGATACGGCCGGTGGTCTCCCAATCAAAGCCCTTTTCCAGGCCGAACAGGATGCCGGCGCGGTAGGAGTCGCCACAGCCGGTCGGGTCCTTGATCGCGGCCGGTTCGACCGACGGGATGGTGATCTTCTTGCCGCCGGTGTAGATGTCGGAGCCCTCGCCACCGCGCGTGACGATCATGGCGTCGACCATCTCGGCCAGCTGTTCCAGGCTCAGGCCAGTGCGGTCGGCGGTCAGCTGCGCTTCGTAGTCGTTGAACGCGGCGTAGGTGGCGTTCTCCATGAAGCGCTTCAGGTCGTCGCCGTCGAACATCGGCAGGCCCTGGCCCGGGTCGAACATGAACGGGATGCCGGCGTCGGCGAACTGCTGGGCGTGCTCGATCATGCCGTCACGGCCGTCCGGGGAGACGATGCCGACCTTGATGCCGTCGGCGTCGGTGACCTTCTGCTGGTGCGAGAAGCCCATCGCGCCCGGGTGGAAGGCGGTGATCTGGTTGTCGTCCTGGTCGGTGGTGATGAAGGCCTGACCGGTGTAGGTGTCCTTCAGCTCCTTGACGAACGTGCGCGAGATGGCGTGCTTGTCCATCCAGTCGGCGTACGGGGTGAAGTCGCCGCCCACGGTGGCCATGATGGTCGGGTCCGCGCCCAGCAGCTTCATGTTGTAGGCGATGTTGCCGGCGCAGCCGCCGAACTCGCGGCGCATGTCCGGGACCAGGAAGGACACATTCAGCATGTGCACCTTGTCCGGGAGGATGTGGTTCTTGAAGCGATCGGGGAACACCATGATGGTGTCGTAGGCCATGGACCCACAGATCAGTGCGGACATTGTTGCTCCTTAGCGTTGGCTGAAATCGTTGTCGTGCGCGCCTTTGAAGGCGGCACAGGACGTCCCGTGGCGCGCGCTGGAAGCCATGATTGCGCGCCGATGGCGGGTCGTGCGATGTGCATAGGGTAAGTATTTGGGCGCAAAACAACAAATCGGGGGGCGATGGAAGCAGGGGTCGCGCTGGTATTTCACCCCCTGTCATCCCGGCCGAAGCGAAGCGCAGAGCCGGGATCTGCGACGTCAGCGGTGCCACCGTGGGAGATCCCGGATCACCGCTGCGCGGTGTCCGGGATGACGGGGATGGGGCGCACCACATGACGCAGATCCCGGCTCTGCGCTTCGTTTCGGCCGGGATGACAGGAGGTTGGGGCGGGGTGTCCGGAAGCGCCTCGTTGCGGGGCGCCGCAGGTCGCCCCGAAGGGCGAGCGCAGCGAGTAACCTTCTGAAGCTGACACCGAAGGCGGATCTTGGAGGCACTGCCAGCGTTCGGAGGTTGCTTCGTCGCTGTGCTCCTCGCAATGACGGGGACAAAAGCACCGTCATTGCGAGGAGCCGCAGGCGACGTGGCAATCGGGTGAAGCTGGCGGTGCGGCGGGATTGGTTGGTTCTGGGTGGAGATCGCCACGGCGCTACGCGCCTCGCGATGACAGTGATTGATGCCCCGTCATCGCGAGGCGCCGAAGGCGACGTGGCGATCATCCGGAAGGAACCCCGACGTTTGCCCGGTTGGCGCCGGGACGGCCCCGAAGGTTGCGGCGGCGCTGCACGCCCCGCCATCACGCTGCGTGCGGTGCCGTTGTGCCGGGGGCTTTGTGGCAGCATGGGGTCATTCCCGCGAGCGAGGGCGTGACTGATGAATCCGCGCGTACTGATCCCGATCCTGATCATCCTGCTGTTGTTGCTGAGCCTGTGGTCCATGAGCCTGGACGGTGACGGGGGCATCCTGCCCGGCGTGCCCGATACGGGTGCGGCACCGGCGGCCGAGCGCTTGGCCGCTGGATCAGGATCGGTTGCGCCCCGGGCGGCATGAATACAGCCACGGCGCCCGCCCCGGATGCGCCGCACGCCGGGCGCGAAGTGATCTTCCGCGCGGCCGGGGTGACCAAGGTCTACCGCATGGGCGAGGTCACGATCCACGCCCTGCGCGGGGTGGACCTGGAGCTCTATACCGGCGAGCTGGTGGTGATGCTGGGGGCCTCGGGCTCCGGCAAGTCGACGCTGCTGAACATCATGGGCGGGCTGGATACCGCGTCCGAGGGCGAGGTGCGCTACCGCGACCAGGATCTGGCGCAGGCCTCAGAGCGCACGCTGACGGCCTTTCGCCGTGACCATGTCGGCTTCGTGTTCCAGTTCTACAACCTGATCGCCAGCCTGACCGCGCGCGAGAACGTGGCCATTGTCACCGAGATCTCGCGCGACCCGATGCCACCGGAGGAGGCGCTGGCGCTGGTCGGGCTGGAGGACCGCATGGACCACTTTCCCTCGCAGCTCTCCGGCGGCGAGCAGCAGCGGGTGGCCATCGCCCGCGCGGTCGCTAAGCAGCCGGCGGTGCTGCTGTGCGACGAGCCGACCGGCGCGCTGGACTCGAAGACCGGTATCCGCGTGCTGGAGGTGCTGCAGCACATCAACGAGCGCCTGGACACGACGGTGGCGATCATCACCCACAACGCGGTAATCGGCGAGATGGCCGATCGCGTGATCCACCTGAGCGACGGCCGCGTGAGCGAGATCCACGAGAATGCCAGCCGGCAGTCTCCCTCCTCGCTGCACTGGTAGCGGCGCCGGTCCCGGCTCGTGCGCGCCCTGAACCGCAAGATCCTGCGCGATCTCGGCCACCTGAAGGGCCAGGCGGCGGCCATCGCGCTGGTGATCGCCAGCGGGGTGATGACCCTGGTGATCGCGGTGACCAGCCTCGACGCCCTGACCATCACCAAGGAGCGCTTCTACTCCGAATACCAGTTCGCCGACGTGTTCGCGCAGATCACGCGCGCGCCGGAGAGCGCGGTGGAGCGCTTCCGCGATGCGCCGGGCATCAACCAGATCGAGACCCGGGTGCAGGCCCCGGTGCGCCTGGAGGTCGCCGGCTTTGATGACCCGATCCGGGGCACCATGCTCTCCCTGCCGGACGGGGGCGAGCCGCTGCTGAACCGGCTCTACCTGCGCGAGGGCCGGCTGCCCGAGCCCGGGCGTGAGCGCGAGGTGGTGGTCAGCGAGGCCTTCGCCGAGGCGCACGGGCTGGGGGCCGGCGATGCCCTGCGCGCGATCATCGACGGGCGTCTGACCGACCTGCAGATCAGTGGCATCGCGCTGTCACCGGAGTTCGTCTACCAGATCAGCCCCACCGACCTGCTGCCGGACTACCAGCGCTACGGCATCCTGTGGATGAACCGCCGCGCGCTGGCCGCCGCCTACGGCATGGAAGGCGCGTTCAATTCCGTCGCTGTGAGCCTGGAAAGAGGCGCCGACCCGGAGCCCGTGATCGAGGCCATGGACCGCGCGCTGGCCCGCTACGGCGGTCTGGGCGCCTACGGGCGCGAGGACCAGTTCTCGCACCGCTTCCTGTCCGAGGAACTGACCCAGCTGCGCGCCCAGGCGGCGATCCTGCCGACCATCTTCCTGGCGGTGGCGGCGTTTCTGCTGAACGTCGTGGTCGGACGCATCATCCGCTCGCAGCGCGAGCCGATCGCGGTGCTCAAGGCCTTTGGTTACGGCAATGGTGCGATTGCCGCGCACTACGCTCTGCTGACCGGCGGCATCGTGCTGGTGGGCTGTGGGCTGGGGCTCGCGTTCGGGGCCTGGGCCGCGCAGGGCCTGGCCGGCATCTACGCCGAGTACTTCCGCTTCCCGGAGATGAGCTTTCGCCTGCAGCCCTGGGTGATGGTGCTGGCGGTGGCTGTGGCGATGGGCGCGGCCATGCTCGGTACCTTTCGTGCGGTGTGGCAGGCGGTGCGCATGGCTCCGGCCGAGGCTATGCGCCCGCCGGCGCCGGAACGCTTTCACCGCGGCTGGATGGAGCGCACGGCGGCGTGGCGCGGGTTGGACCAACCGACCCGCATTATCCTGCGCAATCTCGCGCGCCACCGGCTCAAGTCCGTGCTGTCGGTGATCGGTATCGGCCTGTCCGGTGGACTGCTGCTGATGGGCGCCTACCAGCTGAACGCGGTGGATCAGATGCTGGATACCCAGTACGGGCAGGTGCTGCAGATGGACATCGATCTGCAGTTCACCGATCCGGTGCCGGCGCGCGTGGCCGGGGAGCTGCGCCACGAGCCGGGCGTGCTGGCGGTGGAGACCTTCCGTGCGGTGCCGGTGCGTCTGGTTGGCGTGAACCGCGAGGAGCGCGTGCGCCTGCTGGGACTGGACGCGGAACCGCGCCTGCGTCAGCTGCCGATGGCCGGCGGGCGCGGTCGCCTGCCGGACGAAGGCATCCTGCTGACCGACTACCTGGCGGAGCAGCTGGGGCTGCGCGTCGGCGATCCGATAGAGCTGGAGATCCTGGAGGGGCGCCGGCGCACGGTCTCGGTGCCGCTGGCCGGGGTGGTGGAGGAGCCGATCGGCGTTGGCGCCTACATGTACCGCCCGGCCCTGAATCGCCTGATCGGCGAGGGGCCGGCCGTCTCCGGGGCCTGGCTGCTGACCGACCGCGCGCAGGAGGGCGCCCTGTTCGCGCGGTTGTCGGATCGTCCGCGCGTGGCCAGTGTCGGTCTGATCGCGGAGGCGGAGCGCAACATCCGCGAATACATCGGCGAGACCATTATCGTGTTCGCCCTGGTGTTCGTGGCGCTGGCGGTGTCCATCGCCTTCGCCGTGACCTACAACAACGCGCGCATCACCTATGCCGAACGCGCCCGCGACCTGGCCACGCTGGAGGTGCTCGGCTACTCGCGCGGCCAGGTCAGCTGGATCCTGCTGGGCGAGATCGCCGTGCTGACGCTGGCGGCGATCCCGGTCGCCTGGCTCACCGGCACCGGTTTCGCCTGGCTGCTGAACCAGGCCTTCGCGATGGACCTGCTGCGCGTGCCGTTCGTGATCACGCCGCAGGCCTACGGCTTCGCCGCGCTGGGCATCCTGGTGGCGGCCAGCCTGACCGCGTTCCTCGCCTGGCGCCGCCTGCAGAGCCTCGATCGCGTGCAGGCCCTGAAGGCCGCGGAATGACATTCCGGAGGACCGAACAGGCCAGCGGTCATTGCGAGGAGCGCAGCGACGAAGCACAAAAGCGCGAAGCGCGTTGAACGGCCGCAGGCCGGCCCGAAGGGCGAGCGCAGCGAGTAATCTCCATCCGGAACCAGCGCAGCCAGATCTTGAACGCATTGCCCGCTTTCGGAGGTTGCTTCGGCGCTGCGCTCCTCGCAATGACGGGGCTTGTGACGGTGGTTGCGGATCTTTACCGGCTGCGTTCGGCCGCCTGCCTTGTTGTGGCTGGCCCTGGTTCGGCATCTGGTGTTTACGGAGCCTTCGTCGGGCCGCCTGCCACGCGCTCTCTCGCGAGCGCACCGCGAGGTCCTTTCTTGCTTGTCCAAGAAAGGACCCAAAGAAGGACACCCGGATTCCGCCCGGGAACCTTGCTCCAGGGCCCTCGGGCCGGCGGCGCTGAACTCGCTACGCTGCGCTTCGCTCAGACATCCAGCGCCTTCTCCCGGCCCGAGGACCCTTCCGCAAGGGGCTGCATACGGGAGGGGAAAGTCAAAACAGGCGGCATCCCGTAGGGTGCGGTTGAGCCCAGCGAAACGCACCACACCCAACGTCGTGCGAAACCCTGATGCGATTCGCTACGCTCATCGGCATCCTACGAAAGCCCCCGGCGCCCGCTTCGCGGGCGCGGCACGCCATGGCCAAAGGCCGAGCGTGCGAAGATGTCCGAAAGCCTAGCCATCATCTATTAGCCATAGCGCTGGGATAGCCGTTGTTTTGACCTGCCTCCCCGTTGTCGTCGCGCCGAGTGGAGAGGCTTTTCGCGGGATTCAAGGCGCTGGATGTCTGAGCGAAGCGCAGCGTAGCGAGTTCAGCGCCGCCCGCGAAAAGCCTCGGAGCGAGGGAAACCCCGGCCCGCGCAGCGGGCCGGGGTCGCGGCAGTCGGGCGTGTTTCTTGGGTACTTCTTTGCACGAGCAAAGAAGTACCTCGCGGTGCGCTCGCGAGAGAGCGCCTGGCAGGCGGCCGGACGAAGGCACGTAAACACCCGATGACGAACCCGGGCCAGCCACCACAAGGCGGCTGGACTGGGCCCCGTAAAAGGGACGTCGCTGTGCCGACTTGCCGCAGGCATGCGAGTGCATGGGGGAGCGCCCGACAGCAGGATTTGCGAGACTGATGATATGGCGATGAAGAAACGACTCACGGTTGGGTTGGTGGTGTTGGCGGGGGTGGCCGCGCTGGTGTGGGCGCTGCGCCCGCAGCCGGTGCCGGTGTCGCTGAGCGAGGTGCACAAGGGCTCCTTCGAGGAGACCGTGCGCGAGGAGGGTCGTACCCGGCTGCGCGACACCTACACGGTGTCGGCACCGATTGCGGGCTATCTGCATCGTGTGGCACTGGAGGAGGGCGACGTGGTGGCGCTGGGCGATACGCTGTTCCGCCTGGAGCCGTTGCCGACGCCAGCGCTGGATGCCCGCTCGCGCGAGCAGGCGCGCGAGAACCTGGCCGCCGCGCGTTCGCGTTTGCAAAGCGCGGAGGCGAACCTGGAGAACCTGCGGGCCGAGGCGCGTTTTGCCGAGTCCGAGTATCGCCGGCATCAGGAGTTGTTCGGCCGGGGGGCGGTGTCCGCGACCGAGATGGAGCGCATGGAGACGATGCGTGACCGCGCGCGCTCCGCCGTGCGCGCGGGCGAGTCCGCCGTGGAGGTCGCGCGCAGCGAGATCGAGAGTGCCCGGGTAGTGCTGGATATTGCCAGCGGCCAGATGCCGGAAGGCGAGGCGGATACCCTGTCCGTGCGCTCGCCCGCCGAGGGTGTGGTGCTGGAGCGCTACCGCTGCTGCGAGGGCACTATTCGTGCCGGCGAGCCGGTGCTGGTGGTTGGCGATCTGGACGACCTGGAGGTGCAGGTGGACCTGCTGTCGATGGATGCGGTGCGCGTGGTACCAGGGATGCGCGTGCGCCTGAC
Source organism: Thioalkalivibrio sp. AKL12 (assembly GCF_000377925.1). Taxonomy (NCBI): domain Bacteria; kingdom Pseudomonadati; phylum Pseudomonadota; class Gammaproteobacteria; order Chromatiales; family Ectothiorhodospiraceae; genus Thioalkalivibrio; species Thioalkalivibrio sp. AKL12. Next base: position 185,956 of record NZ_KB898893.1, on the reverse strand, counting down.
GGACTGGGGTCGTGACACGAAGCTGGACGCCACGGTGCGCCGGGTGCAGCCCTTCGGTTTCACCAAGATCTCCGCGCTGGGCGTGGACGAACAGCGCGTGCCGGTGATCCTCGATCTGGATGCGGTGGAGGCGCGCATGGCCGGGTTGGCCGTTGGCTACCGCGTGGAGGCCGAGTTTCTGCTGTGGGAGGGCGACGACGTGCTGCAGGTGCCGACCAGTGCGTTGTTCCGCGACCGTGGCGAGTGGTCGGTGTTCGTGGTCGAGGACGGACGCGCCGAGCCGCGCCGGGTTGAGGTGGGCCGCCGTTCCGGGTTCACCACGCAGATCCTGGAGGGGCTGGCGGAGGGTGAGCGGGTCGTCACCCGACCGGGCGACCGTGTGCAGGCCGGTACCCGCGTCGTCGAAAACTGACGCGACATGACGGAGAGTCCGAATGCGGCCCCGGAGTACCGGGCGCTGGACGACTTGCTGGTGCCGTTGGATGACGCACTGGACGTCCATGGCGGCGCCGTGCTGGTGGCCGAGCCGGGGGCGGGCAAGACCACGCGGGTGCCCCTGCACCTGGCGGATTCCGTATCCGGGGGGCGGGTCATCGTGCTTCAGCCGCGCCGCCTGGCCGCGCGCATGGCGGCCACGTTCATGGCCGCGCAGCGCGGCGAGCCGGTCGGGCAGACGGTGGGTTACCGCGTGCGCGACGAGCAGAAGGTCTCGGCGCAGACCCGCGTCGAGCTGGTCACCGATGGCCTGTTCCTGCGCCGCATCCAGGCCGACCCGTTGCTGGAGGATGTCGGCGCGGTCGTGTTCGACGAATTCCATCTGCGCCGGCCCGAGGCCGAACTGGCGCTGGCCTTCGCGCTGCAGGTACGCCGGTTGCTGCGCCCGGAGCTGCGGATCGTGGTGATGTCCGCCACCCTCGACGACGAGGCCGTGGCGCGACTGCTTGCGGGGCCGGAGGCGGACCCCGCGCCCGTGCTGCGGGCCCGCGGGCGACAGTTCCCGGTGGAGGTGCGCTACGCGCCGCCGAAGAAGGACGCCCCGCTGGCCGACGCCGTGGCGCAGGCGGTGCGCGAGGCACTGGAGGCCGAGCCGGGTTCGGTCCTGGTTTTTCTGCCCGGCGAGCGCGAGATCCGCGAGGTGGCTGGGCGCCTAGGGGAGATCCTCGAAACGCCGTCTGGCCCTGCGCGGGTGGCGCCGTTGTTCGGGCGGCTGTCGGCGGAGGAGCAGAACCGCGCGGTGCGCCCGGCCCCGAAAGACGAGCGCAAGGTGGTGCTGGCCACCGACATTGCCGAGACCAGCCTGACCATCGAGGGCGTGCGCGTGGTGGTCGACGCGGGGCTATCGCGCGAGCCGCGTTTTGATGCCGCCACCGGGCTGTCGCGACTGGTGACGGTGCCCGCCTCGAAGACCGCGGCGGAACAGCGCGCCGGCCGCGCCGGGCGGACCGAACCCGGCGTCGTGATCCGGCTGTGGGCGCGCGCCGAGGAGGTGCAGCGCCCGGACTACGCGACACCCGGACTGCAACAGGTCGATCTGCTGCCGCTGGCCCTGGAGCTGGCGGGCTGGGGCGAAGCGGTGGCCGAACTCGACTGGCTGGAGCCGCCACCGGCGCACGGCATGGCCGCCGCGCAGGCAATCCTCGCGGAGCTGGGCGCGGTGGATGGCGAAGGGCGGATCACCGGTCACGGCCGCGCCCTGCTGCGCCTGCCGACGCACCCGCGCCTGGCGCACATGCTGCTGCGGGCGCGCGAACGGGGGCTTGCGCGTCTGGGCTGCGAGCTGGCGGTGGTGGTCGAGGAGCCCGGGATGGCCGGGCCGGGTGCAGCGCTGGAACTGGGGGAGCGCCTGGTGCAGGCACGGCGTGCGTGCGGCCGCGCCTGGAAGTCCGGGCTGCGGCGGCTGGAGCAGGCCCTGGCGCGGCTGGACGACAGCGCCGGCGCAGCAGAATCCGTACTGGACGAGGGTGTGGCGCTGGGGGTGCTGGCCGCGCTGGCCTGGCCCGAACGCATCGCGCGGCCACGCGGCGGGCAGGCCGGGCGCTTCGTGATGGGCAATGGCCGCGGGGCGTTGCTGCCGGAGCGCGAGCGCCTGGCGCATGCCGAATACCTGGTGGCAGTGGACTGCACCGACGCCGAACGCGAGGCACGTATCCGCTGCGCGGTGGCGCTGGACCTCGCCGCGCTGGAGCGCGAGGCCCCGGAGCTTTTCCACCGCGAGACGCGTTGCGATTGGGTGGAGGACGGGGCGCGGCTGGAGAACGCGCGCATCCGCCGCATTGGCACGTTGGTGGTCGAGCGGCAGATGGTCGCGCTGGACGACCCCGCGTCCACGATCCCGCGCTGGTGCGAACGGATGCGCCGCGAAGGGCTGGCGCTGCTGCCGTGGGATGACGCGGCGACCCAGCTGCGCGCGCGCATCCAGCTGCTGCATCAGGCGATGCCGGAGGCGGGCTTTCCCGACATGGGTGACGCCGCGTTACTGGTCGGTCTGGAGGACTGGCTGGGGCCGTACCTGGCTGGGATGACGCGGCTGCGCGATCTGGATCGGCTGGACCTGGCTGCGATCCTGCGCGCGCGGCTGGACTGGGAGCATCAACAGCGACTGGAACGCGAGGCGCCGGCCCGTATCGCGGTGCCCTCCGGTTCCGCCCACCGGGTCGACTACACCCAGGACCCGCCGGTGCTGGCGGTGAAGCTGCAGGAGTTGTTCGGCCTGGCGGAGACGCCCGCTGTGGCCGGAGGTCGCGTGGCGCTGGTACTGCACCTGCTGTCGCCGGCGCGGCGCCCGGTGCAGGTCACCCAGGATCTGAAGAGTTTCTGGGAGAACGGCTACCCGGAGGTGCGGCGCGAGCTGAAGGGCCGTTACCCGAAACACCCGTGGCCGGAGGATCCGTGGAATGCGCCGGCCACGCGGCATGCGAAGCGGCGTGGGTAGGCGATCCTCAGGGGTCAGGGTAACACGGGACGCCGGGCGTTCTTCCCTGTGTCGTCATCCCGGAAACCGCGGAGCGGTTATCCGGGATCTCGGGCGTCGGGGTGGCCATGGCCGCGGAGATCCCGGCTCTTCGCTGCGCTGTGGCCGGGATGACGCCGGGGTGATGAGTGCCAGGCAGCACCTGGGGCGCCGGGTGGTGTGGACGATGCGGCGGAGGGCGTTCTCCGGTAGTGTCGCGTTCAGCTCTGTTGCGAGTCCCGTGCGAGGAAGCGAACCCCGATGCTGAAGTTTCTGACCGTGATCCTGATCCTGCTGTTCGTCTGGTGGCGGGTGTCGCGCTGGATGGATGTGCGCCGCCGCCGTGCGCGGGGGGAGGATGTGTCCTATCAGGTGGACGTGAAGGGGTTTCGCCCGATCACGGTGCTCAGTGTCATCTTTCTGCTGCTGTACGGCGGCTACGTGATCTGGTTTGCCCTGAACGAGTGGTTCGATCTGCTGTAGATCAACGTCTCCCTAGTCGATCCCGAGTTTCTTCAGGCGATAACGCAACTGGCGGAAGCTGAGGCCGAGCAGGCGTGCGGCGGCCGTGCGGTTGCCGCCGGTCTGCTGCAGGGCGGTAGCGATGGCCTGGCGTTCCTGCGCGGCGAGCTGGTCGTCCAGGGCGCTCTCCGCGCCGTCGAAGCCGTTCTCGGGTTCGCCGTACTTCGCGCCCGGGGTGGGTTCGGTGCCCAGACCGTTCGCCGGCAGGTCGATGTTGCCGGCGCGGATCAGCGGCCCTTCGCACAGCGTGGCGGCGCGTTCCAGGATGTTCTCCAGCTCGCGGACGTTGCCGGGGAAGCCGTGCCCCTGCAGGGCCGCGAGGGCGTCGGGTGCCAGCTCCAGGTCGCCGGTCTGCCACTGCTCGCCGATGCGTTGCAGGATGCGCGTGGCCAGGCGTTCGATGTCGCCGCGGCGCGCGCGCAACGGCGGCACCTTCAGCTCGATCACGTTCAGGCGGTAGTAGAGATCCTGGCGAAAGCGGCCCTCGCGCACGGCCTTTTCCAGGTCGTGGTGGGTGGCGCTGAGGATGCGTACGTCGACCGGGATCTCGCGGGTGCCACCGACCGGCTTGATGGCGCGTTCCTGGATGGCGCGCAGCAGCTTCACCTGCATCGGCAGCGGCAGGTCGGCGACCTCGTCGAGGAACAGCGTGCCGCCGTCGGCGGACTGGAACAGACCGGTATGGTCCTGGGTGGCCCCGGTGAACGCGCCCTTGCGGTGGCCGAAGAATTCGCTCTCCATCAGCTCGCCGGGGATGGCGCCGCAGTTGACCGGCACGAACGGACGTTCGGCGCGCGGGCCGAGGCGGTGGATCTCGCGCGCGACCAGCTCCTTGCCGGATCCGGACTCTCCGGAGATGAACACCGGGGCCTGGCTGCGCGCCAGCTTGTGGATGGTGGCACGCAGACGCTGCATGGGCTCGGACTGGCCCAGCAGCGGGCTGTCATCGGGGGTAGCCGGGGTGGCGTCGTCGCCGGGCTCTTCCGCGATCGAGGCAGCCGGCTCCAGGCGCAGGGCCGCGTCGATCAGTTCGCGCAGCTGTTTCAGGTCCACCGGCTTGCTGACGAAGTCGAAGGCGCCCAGCTTCAGCGCCAGGACGGCGGTATCCACGCTGCCGTGGGCGGTGATGACGGCCACGGGAAGCTCCGGGCGTTCGCTCTGGATGTGGCGGACGAGGTCCAGCCCGTCGCCGTCCGGCAGGCGCATGTCGGTCAGGCACAGGTCAAAGTCGTGCTCGGCGATCAGGGCGCGGGCCGGCTCGAGGCGGGTGGCCGTGGTGGCCTCAAGGCCCATGCGGGCCAGGGTGATCTCGAGTAGTTCGCAGATGTCGGGCTCGTCGTCCACGACCAGCACGTGGCGGATACTCATGCGCCTTGTTCCTTTGGCGAATCGGTTTCCAGGGGGGCGAACAGGATCCGGAAGCAGCCGCCGATGGGTGTGTGGACGTATTCCAGCGATGCCCCGTTGTTTTCGCACAGCATGCGCGAGATGTACAGGCCAAGGCCGGTGCCCCCGGCACGCCCGGAGACGAACGGTTCGAACAGGTCCTTTTCCTGCTCGGCAGAGATGCCCGGCCCGGCGTCGATCACGTCCAGACTGACCACCCGCGCGACCTGGCCGGCGCCGCCGCGCAGCACGATGGGCGGGCTGTCGGGCTGATCGTGGCCGCCATGGATGCGCGCATTGCTGCACAGGTTCCACAGGATCTGGTTGAGCTGGGAGGGGTCGAACTGGATCTCGGAATCGGCCGGCTCGATGCGCGCATGCAGGGTCTCTCGCGGCAACTGCAGCGCACCGCAGAACTCCTCGGCGAAGCGATCCAGGGTCTCCTGAAGGTTCAGCCGCTCGCGTCCTCCGGCGTCCCTGCGTGACAGGCTGAGGACGTTGGAGATCAGTTCGTTCACGCGCTTGCTCTGGTTGTTGATGATGTCGAGCAGGCGCTGGTCGTGAGGCTTGAGATCCGGCGATTCGCCGAGCAGCTGCGCGCTGTGGCTAATGGCTCCCAGGGGGTTGCGGATCTCGTGGGCAATGCTGGCGGTCAGGCGGCCGAGGGCCTGCAGCTTGCCGGCCTGGGCCTGGCGCTGGAGTTCGGCGGCGTCCTCCAGGATCAGCAGACTGCCCTGGTCGCCGCGGTCACCCAGCGGGGCCAGACGGATCCGCAGGGCAGGCTGGTCGCGGTCGCCCGGCAGCTGCTGGCTGGTCGTGGGCATGCCGTTGCGCTGCCAGTCGCGGATCACGCGTGCCACCGAGGGCGACAGGGACGACAGGTGGCGTCCCGGCCGCGGGGGGAGCAGCCGGCGCGCGGCCTCGTTGATGGAGCGGATGTACCCGTCCGGGTCGACCGCGATGACACCGGCGCTCATGCGCGCGATGATCTGGGCGTTCAGTTCGGCCAGGTTGGCCAGGTCCACCTCCTGGCGTTCCACCTGGGCGCGGGTCTCGCCGGCCCGACGGGCGAACTGGCGGGCCAGCAGGCCGGCCGCAAACAGGGTGGCACCCAGCAGCCCCGCCTGGGTGATGGCGGTATCGGCGGGGTGCAGGAATAGTGCGCTCACGCCCTCGGCCAGCAACAGGGCCAGGGTGGCGATCGCGGCCAGGGTCAGGGCGAAGCGTGCGCTGGAGAGCAGCACGGCCGCCACCAGGGCCGGGACCAGCAGAAGGCCAATGCCGGTGCCAACCCCTCCGGAGACGATCAGCAACGCGATCAGGCCGATGCCGTCGCCGGCGCCGCCGATCAACGCGATACGGGTGAGGCTGGTGGTGTCCGGATTGTGGGTGCAGCGCCAGGCGAAGGCGGCGGCGACGAGCGCAAACGCGAGATAGGCGGTGGCGATGACCGCGTAGAACTGGGGGGTGACGAGATGCAGCCCCAGCGGGGTATCCGGGAACAGCCCGAGTAGTAGCAGGACCGCCGCGACAAAGACCCGGTAGAGCGCGAAAAGCCAGGCGGAACGCCGGGTGTCGGCGTCGATCGGCGTGTTCCCCCCGGACTGGTTATCCATGGACGAGGGTCAGTCGTCTTCGGTGCGGGAGTCGGCGTCCGAGCGGTTGCGGTCGACCTCGGCGTGCTGCGGCGAGCAGTAGAGGCGGTCGCCGTCGCGGTAGGCCTCGGCCTCCGGCACGTGCACGCCGCAGAAGGCGCAGCGGATTACCGCGCCGCCCTCTTTCAGGCGTTCGGGCCGTTCATCCTGGCGGACCTGCTTGCGGTTGCTGGTGGAGCGCACGAGGGTGCGCACCGCAAGGAACACGGCGACGATGGCGACGATCAGTAGCAGCAGGCGCATGGCGTGATTCTAGGGAAACACTGATTAATGTGCACGTCCGCGTAGACGCCCCGTTGTACCGGCAGGAGGACGATCGCGGACCCCCGTCGTGGGAGGCCCGCGAGCCCGTTGGCTTTAGCCGGTGTTGCGCATGCCTGCGGCGATCGCGTTGATCGAGCGCAGCAGGGGCGACAGCCACGGGTTTTCGTCGGTGTCGTCGTCGGCCTCGGCGTCGAACTGGCGAGACTCGCGCAGCAGGTGAATCTGGATGCTGTTGAGCGGGTCCAGGTACGGGTTGCGCCGTTGCAGCGAACGCGCCAGCAGGGGCGTTTCGTCCATCAGTCGGTCCAGTTGTGCCACGCGCAGCACCTCGGTGACGGTGCGGCTGTGTTCCTCGCGCACCAGGACGTAGATGCGCTCGGCCAGTTCCGGGTCGCTGCACAGGCGGGCGTACTCCGCGGCGGTGCGCATGTCGGCCTTGGTCAGGGCCATCTGGCAGTTGGACAGCAACGAGCGGAAGAACGGCCACTCCTGGTACATGCGCTGCAACTGGGCCAGGCGTTCGGGGTCGTCGCCGCGCCACTGTGCCAGCGCGGTGCCGATGCCGTACCAGGCGGGCAGGGTGTGGCGCGCCTGGGCCCAGCCGAAGACCCAGGGGATCGCGCGGATCGAGCTCTTGGAGCGGTCGGTCTTGCGCCGGTGCGATGGCCGCGAGCCGATATTCAGGAAACCGATCTCCTGTACCGGGGTGATCTCGTAGAAGTAATCGAGCACGCGTTCGGTGCGGTCGATCAGCTCGCGGTAGGCATCCTCGCCAGCCTGCGCGAGCTCGTGCATGGTGGCGCGGTAGTCGTCGCGGTCCTTGCGCGGCGGCCGGATCAGGCTGCGCGAGGCGAGCATGACGCCGGTCGCACCCATGCCCAGCTCGTACACCGCGGTCTCCACGTTGGAGTACTTGTACGACAGTACCTCGCCCTGTTCGGTGAACTTGATCCGGCCCTGCACCGTGGCCGGGGGCTGGGCGAGGATGGACTCGTGGGTCGGGCCGCCGCCGCGCCCGACGGTGCCGCCGCGGCCGTGGAACAGCTGGCAGCGCACGCCGAAGCGATCGGTAATGCCGACGATCTTCTTTTGTGCCTCGTAGAGGTTCCAGCTGGAGGCGAGGATGCCGCCGTCCTTGCAGGAATCGGAGTAGCCGAGCATGACGTCCTGGATGTTCCCGGAGGCGGCCAGCAGTCGTGCATACACCGGGTTGGACAGCAGGCCCTCGAGGACGTCCTCGACATGCAGCAGGTCCTCGATGGTCTCGAACAGCGGCGAGATGCGCAGATGGCAGAACGGGTTGCCTTCTTCGTCGTTGCCCGCGAGACCTGCCAGGCGGCCCAGCAGCAGGACCTCCAGCACATGCGAGGCGGCGTGGGTCATGGAGATCACGTAGGTGCCGATGCCGTCCGGACCGACCTCGCGGCGCATGCTCTGGATCACCTCGAATACGCGCAGGGTCTCGCGGGTGCTCTCGCCCAGGGCTTTGCAGTCCACCTCGGGCAGGTTCTCCAAGGCGATCAGTTCGCTCAGCGCCTGCTGGCGGCCGGTCTCGTCCAGCGCGGCGTAGTCGGTGTCCGGTGCCAACTGGCCCAGCAGTTCCGCGATCGCGTCGGAGTGGACGGTGGACTCCTGGCGCACGTCCAGGTGGTGCAGGTGAAAGCCGAAGGTCTCGACCAGGCGGATCAGGTCGGTCAGCGCGCCGCTGGCGATGTTGCGATCACCATGGCTGACCAGCGAGTCGCGGATCAGCTTGAGATCGTTCAGGAAGGCCTGGGCGTCGGCATAGGCGCTGTTGGTCGGCAGCACGGCGGCCTCGCCGCGGACCCGGCGCACCACGGTGTCCAGGGTCTCGCGCAGACGGTAGCGCATGATGTAGAGCTTGCGCCGGTAGGGCTCGCTCTCGAAGCGGTCGGAGGCGCCCTGGAACACCGCGTTGGCGATATTGGAGTCGGCGTCCAGGCTGTCGAGGAATGCCTGCGACGGCTGGCACATGAAGGACGAGTGCGTCAGCACGTTGCGCAGGTGGTTGACCCGCTTGAGGTACTCGCGCAGGACCTGTTCCATCGCCAGGCGGCAGGACAGCTCGGTGACCTCGGGGGTCACGTTCGGGTTGCCGTCGCGGTCGCCGCCGATCCAGGAGCCAAAGTGCAGGAAGGCCGGGATGCGTACCGGCAGGCTGCCGTCGGGATTGACGCCGTAGATCCGGCGGATGGCCTTCTCGAGGAAGCGGTAGGACTGCGGGATGGCCTCGAACAGGCTCTCCTCGAAATAGAACAGGCCGTACTTGATCTCGTCCTGAACCTGCGGCTTTTTCACCCGCACCTCGTTGGTGCGCCAGAGGATCTGGATCTGGGTCTCCAGTTCCTCGGTGATCAGGCGGCGCTCTTCCTCGCCCAGCCCCGGCTGGTTCAGCCGGTCGGCGGTCTCGAACACGCGGCGCTGGTTCTCCATCGTGGTCCGGCGGCGGGCCTCGGTGGGGTGGGCGGTGAACACCGGCTGGTAGTGCAGCTCGTTGAGCAGGCGTTCCAGCTCCTCGGCGGTGACGCCTTCGCCATGCAGCTCGCGCAGGGTCTGGTCGAAGGAGCCGGTCCACAGCGGCTCGCCGCTGGAGACCTGGGCTCGGCGCCAGCGGTAGAACAGGTCTTCCTCGGCGATGTTGACCAGGCTGAAGTAGATGCTGAAGGCGCGGATCACGCGCTCGGTCAGCGAGGCGTCGAAGTGCGTGATGTCGGCCATCAGCTGGCGGCGCAGGTCCGGATCCTCGTCCTTGCGCAGGCTGACGAAGCCGCGGCGCAGCTTCTCCACCGCGTCGAACACGGCCTGGCCTTCCAGGTCGTGAATCACGTTGCCCAGGAGTTCCCCGAACAGGCGCACGCGGGCGCGCAGTTCCTTGTCCTTGGGGAGGAATCGGTCGTGTTGATCGCTTCGAGTCATATCGGGCCTGTGCGCGCAGGACGACGATCGCCGCTGCCTGGGCTTGCCGGTTGGGGTTCGGGAGGTCGCGAAAAGGACGCGATTATAGCGCAGATGCCGCCTTCGCACGCCGGCTGCGGCGCGGAAGCTGTTCGCGGTACAGGGCGAGATAGGCATCGGCGCTGGCGGTCCAGCCGAAGTCGCGTGCCATGCCGTTGTGCATCAGCTGTTCCCAGTGGCCGTCGCCGCGGGCGGTATACAGCGCCAGGGCGCGCTCCAGGGCGGCGCCGAGGGCGGCGACGCTGTCCGGGGTGAAGCTGAAACCGGTCGCGGTGCCCGCCTCCAGGTTCTCCGGCGTGGCATCCACCACGGTGTCGGCCAGACCGCCGGTGGCGTGGACCACCGGCGGGGTGCCGTAGCGCAGGCTGTAGAGCTGGTTGAGCCCGCAGGGCTCGAAGCGCGACGGCATCAGGAACAGGTCGGATCCGGCCTCGATCTGGTGGGCCAGCGGCTCGTCGTAGCCGATGTGCACGCCGACCTGGCCGGGGTAAGCGCGGGCGAGGGCGCCGGTGGCGTGTTCCAGGTCCTTCTGGCCGGAGCCGACCAGCGCCAGCTGGATGCGCCCGGCCTCCAGCAGTGGCGTGCAGGCCGCATGCAGCAGATCGACACCCTTTTGGTCGACCATGCGGCCGACATGGCCCAGCAGCGGGATGTCCGGGGTGGTCTCCAGGCCCATGCGGGTCTGCAATGCCGCCTTGTTGGCGGCCTTGCCCGCGAGGTCCTCGGCGCTGTAGCGCGCGGCGATGTGGCGGTCGCGCGCCGGATCCCAGTCGCTATAGTCGACCCCGTTGAGGATGCCGTGCAGGTCGGCGCTGCGGGCGCGCAATACGCCGTCCAGCCCCATGCCGTGGACCGGTTCCTGGATCTCGCGGGCGTAGGTGGGCGAGACGGTGGTGATCGCGTCGGCGAAGATCAGGGCCGCCTTCATGAACGAGAGCTGGTCGTGAAACTCCAGGGCCTCCGGGTGCCACAGGTCCGCGGGCAGGTTCAGATCCTGCACGGTGCTCGCCGGGAACAGGCCCTGGTAGGCCAGATTGTGGATGGTGAACACCGTCCGCGGGCGTTCGACGCCGGTGCGCTCCGGATCCAGCAGCAGAGGCACGAGACCGGTCTGCCAGTCGTTCAGGTGAATCAGTTCCGGCGCCCAGTCCAGCCCGGCCTCGTCCCGCGCCAGCGCCACGATGGCGCGGGCGAAACCGGCAAAGCGCTGGGCGTTGTCCGGCCAGTCCATGCCGTTGCTGGCGCTGTAGGGGTTGCCGGCGCGCTGGAAGTATTCTGGCCAGTCGATCAGGTAGACCGGGAGCCGGGTCCCGGGCAGTCGGCCCTCGATGATCTGCCAGGGGGCGCCGTCCGGACCCGGGCGCGGGGTGGCATCCACCAGGTTGCGACAGGCCTCGGGGTAGCCGGGCAGCACCAGGCGGGCATCCTGGCGCCGCCGGCGCAGGGCGGCGGGCAGGCTGGCGCTGACATCGGCGAGCCCCCCGGTCTTGACCAGACCGTAGGCCTCGCTGCTGGCGAACAGGATGCGCATGCAAAAAATCCCCAAGTGCGGAACCGGCGGCGCCGGATGACTTTCTGTTAATTGTAACGCAGGGGCCGGGGCGGCACTCTGGGCTTGGGACAATCGAGGACACAGGATGACGGCAGGAGTGGGTGCGGTGATGGAGAGTGCCTTGCGGGTCGAGGCCCGACGGTTGGCGGACGAGCCCCTGCGCGAGCTGTTCGCGCGCGATCCGGATCGCGTGCAACGCGACGTGCAGGAGATCGCCGGGTTGCGCCTGGACTGGACGCGCCAGCGCCTGGACGGTGCGGCCTGGGATGCCCTGTACGAGCGCGCTGCGGCCTGTGAGGTATCGGAGGCGCTGCGCGCGCTGTTTGCCGGCGAGCGGGTCAATACCACCGAGGGGCGGGCGGCCCTGCACACGGCCCTGCGCCTGCCGCGCGACGCCCACTGTGAAGTGGATGGCGCGGACGTGGTTCCGCAGGTGCATGCGCAGCTCGACCGGGTCGAGACGTTCGTGCGGCGGATCCACGACGGGGTCCATCGTGGCTACAGCGGGCGTCCGATCCGTCGCGTGGTGAACATCGGCATTGGCGGCTCCGACCTCGGGCCACGCATGGTCTGCCGGGCACTTGCGCCGCATGCACAGGCGACGGCCGACGGCGTGCCGCTGACCGTGCAGTTCGTCTCCAACGTGGATGGCGCGGCGCTCTCCGCCGTGCTGCGCGAGGCCGATCCGGAAACCACGCTGTTCATCGTCGCATCGAAGACCTTCGGCACCCAGGAGACCCTGACCAACGCCCGTGCGGCGCGCGCCTGGCTGCTGCGGCATGCGCCGGACGACACGGCCGTCGCGCGCCACTTCGTGGCGGTCTCCACCGCGCGCGACCGGGTAACGGAGTTCGGTATCGACCCGGACAACATGTTCGGCTTCTGGGACTGGGTTGGCGGACGCTATTCCGTGTGGTCCACCATCGGGTTGCCGGTGGCGCTGCTCCTCGGCATGGACGGCTTCCGCGCCTTTCTCGGCGGGGCCCATGCCATGGACGAACACGTGCTCCAGACGCCGGTCTCCGGCAATGCCGCGGTGCGCATGGCGTTGGTGGATTTGTGGAACCAGAACCTGCTGGGGGCGCAGTCGCGCGCGGTACTGCCCTACGACGAACGCCTGTCGCTGCTGCCGCCGTACCTGCAGCAGGCGGAGATGGAGAGCCTGGGCAAGCGCGTGGGGCTGGACGGGCAGGTCGTGACGGACGCAACCGGCGCGGTGGTCTGGGGTGCGGTGGGCACCGATGGTCAGCACGCCTTCTTCCAGTTGCTCCACCAGGGCACGCGCTTCATCCCGGCCGAGTTCATCGGCGTGGCCCGCCCCGAGCACGACCTGCCGGCGCAGCACCCGTTGCTGCTGGCCAACCTGGTGGCGCAGGCCGAGGCGCTGGCGATGGGCAAGGACGAGGCCGCGGTGCGCGCCGAGATGGCGGCGGCCGGGCAGTCGCCGGAGGCGATTGATGCGCTGGCGCCGCACCGGACCTTCCCCGGCAATCGGCCGAGCACGCTGATTCTGCTGGAACGCCTGGATCCGGCCACGCTGGGCGCGTTGATCGCGCTGTTCGAGCACAAGATCTACGTGCTGGCCACGCTGTGGGGGATCAACGCCTTCGATCAGTGGGGGGTGGAGCTGGGCAAGCAGCTGGCCGGTCAGGTGCTTGAGGACCTGGCGCCCGGCGCGACCGCCGGCGAGCACGATCTTGCAACCACCGCCACGCTCGACTGGCTGCGCCCGCGGCTTCCGCCGCGGGACTGACCCGCGTCCGTTCCGGCTCTGCTCAGACGGTCAGGGCGTCGTCGGACTCCTTGATCTCGGGGACGTCCGTGGGCAGCGTGATACTGCGGGTCTCGCCATCCAGCCAGTAGCGGATTTCGGCGGGCTCGCCCTCCGGTGTCGCGGAGATCGCCTCGAGGAAGTCCATCGGGGTGGTGGGCGTGCGCCCGTTCACTTTCAGAATCAGGGCGCCGTGGGTCAGGCCCGCGGCGGCGGCGCGGCCCGCGGCACGGCTGACCAGCACGCCGGATTCGTCCGGCAGTTGCAGGGCTTCGCGCAGGTCGTTGCGGGCCTCCACAACGGTGATGCCGAGGGCGGTGACGACCTCGTCCTCGCCCGGCGGGGTGTAGTCGAAGGCGACATCGGCCTCCAGGATTTCCGGCGCGACATGGATGGCGGCCCCGCTGCGTACCGCCAGGGCGAGCCCGTCGCTGGGGCGGGTGTCGATCAACCGGGGTTCGGCCTCGCCGGCGATCCGTACCTCCAGCCAGCCGAGATAGGTACCGTTCTCCAGGCCGTCAATGATCACCCGTTCCAGGCGCGCATCCATCTGCTCCAGCAGGTCGATCATCAGGTCGTGGGTCTGCGGGCGCGACAGTGTTATGTCGTGCATGGCCAGCAGGATCGCGCGGGCCTGGTCGGTCCCGATCACGATGGGGACCACCTCGCCGGACGCCGGGTGTCGCAACAGCGCGATGGGCGTGCCGGAGCCGGCATCCACCCCGACGGTGGCCAGTTCGACCGGCAGCAGGCGCTCCGGGTCGGTCGCCATGTCGCGGGCCAGCGCCTCGCCGCCGATGACCAGCAACAGGACGAGCAGGGCGGGCAGGAACAACCGGAAGCGGGGTGTCATCAGGGCAGCCTGGAAATAGGGTGTATCCCGATCATGGCAGTGCGGTTGCGGGGCGTCCAGAATACTGCCTTGTCCCCCGTGAACGGATCGCTGCGATGACCTCCGACAAGCCCTATGCCCCGGCCGCGGATCAAAACCGCGCGCCGATCCTGGCCCAGCTGCGCGAGCAGTTCCTTGCGCATGGACGGGTGCTGGAGATCGGCGCCGGCACCGGGCAGCACGCGGCGCATTTCGCCGCGGCTTTGCCGCATCTCGACTGGTATCCCAGTGACGTGGCAGAGAACCTGCCGGGCGTGGAGGCCTGGCGACGCGACGCGGCCCTGCCCAATCTGCGGCCCCCGCTGAAACTGGACGTGCTGCGGGATGCCTGGCCGGAGGGGCCGTTCGAGTACGTCTACAGCGCGAATACCGTGCATATCATGCACTGGCCGGCGGTGGAGGCGCTGTTTGCCGGCGTGGCCCGGGTACTGGCGCCGGGTGGGCTGTTCGCGCTGTACGGCCCGTTTGCCCACGACGGTTCGCATACTGCCGAATCCAACGCCCGGTTCGACCAGATGCTGCGGGCGCAAGATCCGGGCATGGGCGTGCGTGACCGCGCCGACCTGGATGCCCTCGCCACGGCCGCCGGCCTCGAGCCCGCCGCGGTCCTCGACCTGCCGGCCAACAATCAGATCCTCCTCTGGCGCAGGGCTTAACGACCACGAAGGCACGAAGAAAAGTCCGGGGGCTGAAGTGACGCAAGTCGCGCCCCGTACTTGCGGCTCTTTCCAGATCGTTCTTCGTTTCCGTGCCCTCTGTGACCTCCGTGGTGAATACGGGGGGTCAGCAGTCGCCGATGCGCTGGCCGCGCATTTCCATCCGCACGTTCATCGGGCCCATGGGGGTGTCCATCTCGCTGGTCATTTCGCCCTCGGCGCGGTCACCCATGAAGCGCATGCTGCCGTCCATCTGCATGCGTCCGCCCTGCGGGCCGGGGCAGCTCATGGTGTAGTCCATGCGGTCGGCGCTCATGTCGACGTGGTCCAGGGTGCAGCCTTCCGGCGCCTCGATGATGTTCTCGCCGCGGTCGATGTCTTCCTGGGTGACGCACTCGGTGCTGGTCTCGGTCTGGTCCGGCATGCCGCCCATGCCTTCCATGATCATGGTGGTCTGGTTTTCCCAGAGACCGGGCTGGATGTTCGGGGTCTCGGCCTGGACGACGAGCGGCAGGGCAACGAGCGGCAGGGCGGCAAGAAGGGTGCGCAGCATGGCAGTCTCCTGAATCGGGGGTATCGAATGGGTTCAATGGTGCCTGGCGCATCATGACGGGGCAAACGCGGGTGGCGGCGCCCGCTGGCTGGTACCTTGGGTGTGTGCGAGGGAGGAACTGTAATGGCAATACCGTTATGGCTGGTCGGCGGTGTCGGGGCGCTCGCGCTGGGCGGTGTCCTGTGGCAGGAGGGGCACTTGTCGGGCGGCTCCGCGGGGCATGCGCACTTGGCCGCGCCGCGCTGCGAGGTGCCCATCACCCTGCATCTGGAGGCCGTGGACCCGCGCTTCCGGTTGGAGCGTGACGCGGTGCAGGCGGCCCTGGATGCGGCCGTGAGCATGTGGGACGGGCCGACGCCGGAAACACTTTTCCGTCAGCGCGAGGGCGAAGGCATGCCGGTCCGGCTGGTGTTCGACGAGCGCCAGGCGGGTGCCGAGAGCCGCGACCGGGCGCGCGCGGAGCTGGACCGGCTCAAGCGGGGGATCGCCGAGCGCGAGGAGCGTCTGGATCACCGGCACTCGGCGCTCGCAGCGGATGCCGCGGGCTACCAGGGGCGCCTGGAGGACCTTCAGGCACGCCAGCGCGAGTACGAAGAGGCGGTGGCCGCCTGGAATGCCGGACGCATGGCGCACAGCGCGGGGAACCGCGAGCGGCTGGAACGGCAGCGCCGGGCGCTGGATGCGGCGCGGGACGACCTGGAGCAGGGCCGTCGCACGCTGGAGCGTCGGCGCGACGAGCTCAACCGCGAGATCCGCGACCTCGAGGGCGAGATCGATGGCTTCAACGAACGGGTCGCGGAACTGAACCGCGAGATCGGCGCGACCGGGGCCTTCGACATGGCGGTCTACGAGCAGCAGGGCACGCGGCGCTCCATCACCGTGTTCAAGGCCAGTGACGCGGACGAGCTGCGCCTGACGCTGGCGCACGAGCTGGGGCACGCCCTGGGGATCGAGCACGTGGACGACCCGGCGGCGGTGATGCATGCGATCCTGGGCGAGGCCAACGCCGGACGGCGCGACCTGAGCGACGCCGACCGACGCGCCCTGGCGGCGGCCTGCGGAGTGGAGCTGGAGTGGTGATGAACGGGGCGGGGCGCATGCCCAGCCCCGGATTCGGCGCTAGAAGTGGTAGCGCATGGCGGCCGACAGGACGTGCACGTGACCCTTGGTCGTCCCCTGCATTCTCACGCCGTTACGCGTGATGTCCAGCTCCTCGCTGGCGATGTGGATGTAGCTGTAGCCCAGGTCGAAGGTGAAGCGCTCGCTGCTGGCGTAGCTGGCACCGAAGGAGAACCAGGTGCGGTCGCCATCCGGGGTGCGCGTGCTGCGCCCGTCGGTCTGCGTCGGGGTCTGGTCGTACTGGATGCCGCCACGCAGGGTCCAGCGCGAGTTCATCGCGTACTCGGCCCCCACCGCCAGGGCATAGCTGTTGCGGTAGTTCTGTTCCAGCACCTGTTCGTTGCCCTGGGGCAACTGGATCCGGATCTCGTCGAAGTTCGACCAGTTGAACCAGGTGTACTGGGCCAGGCCGGTCCAGCGGTCATTGAAGCGATGACGAATGCCAATCGAGGCGATATTGGGCAGCTTCAGGTCGGCCTGGCCACCTTGAACGATGGTGTCGCCTACTTGGGCGCGTAGGGGGTCGTTTGTCGATAGCGTTGCGGTGGCTGTGCCCTGGAGGGTATGCGTGACGCCTTCACGGTAATGGATGCCCAGGCGGGTCGCATCGCTCAGGTCGAACAGCATCCCGATGTTGAAGCCGACATCCCAGTTGTCGCCCTCGAGTTCGAATGTCCCGTCGGTGTCCGGATTGAGACCGGCCGGGTCTGGTGTCGCGCTGCGCAGGGTGGCATCGGCGTACTGCAGGTCGAGGCCGCCGCCGATGGAGATCCGGTCGGTCAGCTCGAACGCGATGCTCGGTTGCAGATTGAGCACGCGCAGGTCGGATTCCAGTGAGTCGTAGCGGGCGAAGAAGTCGTCGTTGTACTCATTCTTCAGGCCGAACGGGGCGCTGAGGCCGAAGCCCAGCCAGACTCGGTCGGAGTACTGCTGTGCCCAGTACAGGTTGGGCACCGGGGTCGGATCGTAGGGGTTGCTGCTGTCGCGCCCGGGGATCTGGGTGCTGCGCTGATTGACCTCGGAGTTGGGCATCAGCAGATGCACACCGGCCTGGAGTTCGTTGCCCTTCAGGCGGGTCATGCCGGCCGGGTTGAAGTAGATGGTGGAGGCATTTGAGGCGACGGCGACATCCCCCGCATGGGCCCGGCCGAGGCCGGACGCGCCCTGCGTCTGGATGTAGAAGCCGGCGGCCATCAGGGTTGCGGGGGCGGCAAACAGGGCGGAGCTAACGGCGATCGAGAGCGCCAGGCGGCGAGACGGTGTCAGAGTCATGCGGTCTCCCCTCGTTTTTTGTTCCAAGGGGGGCCGCAGCGATGCCGCGTCCGGTGTCGGTCGCAGGCTCCCCCGAGGCGGACCCTACCGCCTCGGGAAGATCACGCCAACCGCATCACATTTTCGAGGTCATCAGGATCAGGCCGATCAGCGCGGCCACGCCGCCACCGATAAGCAGCGCGAGGGTGCGCCGGGTGAAGCGGCCAAGGAACAGCCGCGCCGCGCGCTCGCGCATGCCGAAGGCGTCCTGAACACCGACCAGGGCGGCGATCAGGCCGCCAACCAGCAGGATGATGCCGAGGATCTGGATCATGAGAACTCCTTGGATCGGGTGGATCAGGCCTTTCGGATCAAGCCAAGCAGACCGAGCAGCAGCACGGCGCCCACGGTGGCGGCGGCAAGGCTGCCGATCAGTCCGGCTGCCTGCACCCCGAGCTGGGTGAACAGCCAGCCGCCGAGGAAGGCGCCGATCACGCCAACCACGATATTCAGCAGGATACCCTGCCCGGACCCGTGTACCAGCAGGCCTGCGAGCCAGCCGGCAATGCCGCCGATGAGCAGGAGGAGGAGAAGGGATTCCACGGGCATGTTGTCGCGCTCCTGGCAAGTGACGGGCGATTGGATCGCGCGGATGTCGAGGCGTTCCCCCAGGGAGGCACTGATCAACTCGAGCACGGGCGTGCGAATTGATCAGTGCCTCCCAGGCCTCAAGGATGCCCGCTGGGTTTGGCGGAGCCTTTGGCCTTGTTCCTGGCCGCGGTCGTTCGCTCGGCGATGGGCCGGACTTCGACTGTACAGGGCGTGTCTCCCTTGTGCCCACCGGCACGGGTGAGCCGAACATCCGTGAACGGATACTTGGTGATTCTGCAACCCCGCGAGTGTGGGTATTTTTGAGAACCATTCCGCAAAACCCTAGTCTCTGTATCGGACATTCATGGATCCGTCATGGAATCGGTTGGCGTTTGACGCCGGCTGCCGACGGGAAGGAAACCGGTATGACCGAACAATCGAAGCGCACGGGACGGGTCACTCGCTCCGCGCGCTGTGGGCGAGCCTTCCGGGCATTGATCCCGGCGGCCCTGCTGGCGTTACTGGCCGGGTGTGGTTCGGAGAACGGGCAATCCGGAACGATGGTTTCCAACGCGGCTGCGGGCGATCGCCTGGCCTCCGTGGATGAGACCGGCACGCTGCGCGTGGTGACCCGCAACGCACCCACCACCTGGTACTTTGACCAGCATCTGGAGACGTCCGGCACCGAGCACGACCTGGTCGAAGGCTTTGCCCTGGCGCATGGCTGGAAGGTGGAATGGGTCATGGCCGACTCGGTTTCCGGTGTCCTCGAGGCGCTCGAATCCGGCGCGGCGCACATGGCGGCAGCGGGTCTGACCCATCTGCCGTCGCGTGACGAGCGCTTTCGCCGCGGTCCGCACTACATGGAGGTGAGCGAGCAGGTCGTCTGCCATCGCGACTTGTCCGGCATGCCGGGTTCGACGGACGAGCTGGAGGGCGTCGATCTGGTCGTCTCGGCCGGCAGCAGCTACGTCGAAACCCTGGAGGAGGCGCTTCCGGAATCGGTCGATTTCGAGGTGCGCGAGATCGGCACCGAGCGCCTGATGGCGCAGGTCGCCCGGCAGGAGATCGGCTGCACCGTGGCTGATTCGCACATCGTGCGTTACAACCGCCGCTCCTTCCCGCATCTCGACATCGCCTTCGATCTGTCCGCGCCGCGCGCGCTGGGGTGGTATGTCGATCCGGAACACGCCGAGCTCGCCGAGCTGGCTGCGACCTGGATGCAGGGCGCCGGTGGCCGCGAGCTGCGCGACCTCGTGGACGAGCGCTATTACGCCTACATCAACCAGTTCGACTTCGTCGACCTGCGCGCACTGAACCGGCGCATAGAGGATCGCCTGCCCCAGTACCATCCCCACTTCGAGGAGGCGGCCGAGCGCACGGATTTGCCCGCGGATCTGCTGGCTGCACTGGCCTATCAGGAGTCGCACTGGGATCCGGAGGCGCGCAGCCCGACGGGCGTGCGCGGGCTGATGATGCTGACCCGTCGCACCGCCGAGTCGCTGGGCGTGGATCGCCTGGACCCGGTGGAGAGCATCGACGGCGGGGCCCGCTACCTGCAGCGTCAGCACGGGTTGCTGCCGGATGACATCGTCGAGCCGGATCGTACCTACCTGGCGCTGGCGGCCTACAACATCGGCCGGGGTCACTTGCTGGATGCGCGCCGCCTGGCGCGCGAGCTGGGACGGGACCCGGATCGCTGGGCCGACATGCGCGAGATCCTGCCGCTACTGACCGAGGAGCGTTACTACAAGGATCTGCGTTACGGCTATGCGCGCGGGTATCAGCCGGTGTACTACGTGCAGCGCATCCGCAATTACCGCGACGTGATCCGCCCGGTGTTCGTGGCCGAGGACGAGATGTCGGATCGGGTCGTCGTCAGCCGCGATTGACCCGTGATCCCTTGCGGTCGCCCATAACGAGGTCGTCCAGCATCCGTTTCCAGTCCGGCTCCAATCGCCCCGACGTCCACGCGCGGACGTCGGGTGCGGGCGGGGCGCCTTGTTGCAGCCATGCCTGCAGGCGCTGCGTCAGCGTGTCGACATCGCCTTGCGGGTAGCGACAGGCATCGGGGTATTGTTCGCGGTAGGCCAGGGCATCCGGGACCAGCGGTGTGGCACCAGCGGCGCTGGCCTCCAGCACTGCCAGGCCCTGGAACTCGTGCCGGGCGGTACTGACGACGATACCTGCGCGGCCCAGTAACGCGTCGTATTCACTGCGGGGCAGCTTGCCATCGGCGATGATCCGGTTCCCCAGGGCCTCGCGCAGCTTTTGCAGGGGTTCGGGGGCGTTCGCCGGCCGCGGTCCCAGCAGGGCAAGACGGAAATCCACGCCCGACCCGGCCAGCGTCAGCATGGCCTCGGCAAAGGCCTCCGGGGCCTTGTCGTATTCCCAACGGTGATTCCAGAGGATCAGGCCCGGATCGCGAGTGCCGCCGGCCACGGCCGTTGGCTGGATCGGCACCGGGAGGATCGCGCTGCGCTGCGTCAGTCGGTCCCGTATCCCGGGAGGTACCGCATCCGGCATGCGTCCGAGCAGGGTCGCCATCCCTTCCAGGAACGAGTCGCGGTTGAACGCCGAGTTGAAGGCGATGCGGTCCGCGGCCAGCGCCGCATAGATCTGCACCATCTGCGGGTCCACCGAATCCACCTGTTGCGGGCCCAGCGGATAGGCAAACTGGTTCTCGTGCACGTAGTAGAGCGTCGGCAGGGCGGCGAGATGCGGATGGAGTCCGCGCAGGGTGGCGAGATCCACCATCGAGGTGGCGATGACTGCGTCGGCTTCCGTGGTCGCCAGTTCGTCCAGCCAGGAGATCGGGTTGCCACGGATGCGCCAACGGAAGTGGCGCCCCGGCAGTTCCAGTAGCTGCCAGTCGAACGCATCGAAGGTGCTGGTTAACCAGTCCGCCCAGGCCGCGTGGCTGTCGGCGCGATAGGCAGACAGCAGGAGGATGCGCTTGCGATGGTCCGGCACGCCCCTGTACGCCTCCGGTCGGAGAGGGGCCACCGGTGCGGCCCCTCGGGTGATTACCAGGTCAGGACTTTGCCGGCCGACCCCAGCGAAGGCAAGGCCTGCGAGGGCGTAAGCAAGGGGAGGTCCGGGTAGGCCAGATCCGATTCATCCATTCCGTTCAGCTCAAGCGATTGCCGGCAGCCCATCATCTGGACGCCGTTGTCCATGGCGTTCTTCATGAAGTCGGCGATGCTCTTGCCGCCCTCCATGGGATGGATGTTCTCGGCGACGCCGGTTTTCAGCAGTTCCGTGGCCGGCCCGGTGAAGTACATGATGACGTTCTGTTCGCTTGCGGCGGCGGTGGCCGCCAGAAAGAAGGCCGACGGCAGACGGCGCTTGTTCTCCGGCCCGGTGATCATGATGACAACAAGATCGGCGGTTTCTTCGCTCATGTTGGTTTCTCCTTCGGGGACGTTGGGACGGCGCGGTTATGCGCCCGGTGCCGTCCAGCGCTCGCCGGCCATGGGCTCGTCGACCGGGGTGCCGGCGATGTGGTTGGTGTAGTTGGACAGGGTCTTCAGGCCGATCGCCAGGATCACCTCCAGCATCTGCGGGTGCGTGTAGCCGGCGTCCAGGAAGGCCTGCTGGGTGGCCTCGTTGACCCAGCCACGCTGTTCGATCATGGCGCGGGTGAACTGGCGCAGCGCCTCCAGCTTCGGGTCGTCGATCGGTCGGTCCTCGCGCAGCGCATCGACCACGCCGTCCGGAACGCCGGTCATGCGGCCGGTCATGCTGTGCGCGGCCATGCAGTAGTCGCATTCGTGATAGCGGCTGACCGTCAGCAGCAGGGTGCACTGCTCGGTCGGGCTCATGGAGGTCTGCTGCAGCAGGGTATTGAGGGACAGATAGGCCTCCGCCAGGGCTGGCGCGCTGGCCATCTTGCGGATCAGGTTGGGGACCATGCCGAAGGTCTGCTCGGCCTGCTCGAAGGCCGGCTTCGCGTCGGGGGCGCTGGCGGCGTCATGCAGGGGGAAGTGTTCATCGCTCATGGTGGACCTCCGGGGTCGGGTTGAGCAGGAGCGCCCCGAGCGCGGGGCCCAGGCGCAGGATCGTGGTCGGATCCTGATCGGCCTTGGCCATCACCAGGATCCCTTCCATCAGCGCCAGCCACTGTTCGGCGGCGGCCGCGGTGTCGGTTTCGGGCGGAAGCTCGCCGTTCTGTACGGCCGCGTCCAGCACGGCGCGAAAATGTGCGGTGACCGCATCCAGGTGCTTCCGGATCGCCTGGCGCAGGGCCGGGTTGTGGGTACCCATCTCCACCGCCAGGTTGCCGAAGGGGCAGCCGGGCAGCTGTCCGGATTCCGTCTGCATCCGCGCCTCGAAGGCATGGATCGCGTGGACGAACGCGTCGATGCGAGCGCGGAGCCCGTTGGCGCCCGACAGCCCGGGGATCAGCACGTCGCGCTCGAAGTCCGCGTAGAGCGCGTCCAGCATCGCCAGGGTGAGCGCCTCCTTCCCGGGGAAGAAGTGGTACAGACTGCCCTTGCGCACGCCCGCCTGCGCACAGATCTCGGCAATGCCGACGGAGGCGTAGCTGCGCGTGACAATGAGGTCGCGGGCGGCCTGCAGCAGGGCTTCGCGGCTTGCACCGCGGGTGTCGTTGGGTGTGATGGCTTCCATGTCTTTGCACACTAGTTGACCGGTCGGTAAAGTGCAAGAACGACACCTTGTACGGAGACGAGCCAATGACGCGCGAACGGGGTATACAGGATGGGGACGAGGGTGGCGTGGCCATCCCGGCGCACTACGCCGAATCCTGGGCGGATGGCTTTGGGGTGCGTGGCTGGAAGCTGGATCTGCCAGGACGCGGCGCGGACGTGATCGCGGCGACGCCCTTTGCCGGCGAGCGCATCCCGACGTCGGTGTTCGTGCACGACATCGTGGATCATCACTTGTGCGGGTTTGCCCTGTCCGGTTATCGCGACGAGGCCGGGGCATTGATCCAGCTGGCGCAGCGCACGGGTTCCGATCCGGTCCCGGACTTCGTTCAGATTATCGACGAGGATTTGATGCCGGGCGCTTTCGAGAGCGATGACTGGCGCGAGCTGTTGCCCGCATCGCTGGTCGCGACGGTGGAGGCCGCCGCGGATACGCGTTCCGGGATGGCGCAGTTGCGCCAGCAGTGGGGTGACGGGGTGCTGCGCGCGCTGTGGATTGCCGGGTTCGTCGAGACCGGCTGGAGACTGGCGGATGCGGCCCGTGCCGGATGGGAGTGCCACGGCCTGGAATACGCGGCCCGGGGTGCCACTGCGTTGGCGCTGCAGCGGCTGTTCGAGCGGGTCGACGCGAGCGTCCTGGAACAGGGCTGGATACAGGCGGAAGGCGAGTTCCGGGTCGCGACGGATGCCGTCGGCTTTCGTTTCGAGGGGGGTGGGGCGGAGCTCGTTGAGCGTGTCGAAGTGATGGACTGAGCCGCTTTCCGGAAAGGAACGCCGGTTCTATTCCGTGTCGCTCCGTTCGCGGGGGATCTCCAGGGATGGCCGGTGCAGGTGATAGCCCTGCGCCATGTCCACGCCCAGTTCGGCCAGCATCGTGAGGGTCGGGCCGTCTTCCACGCACTCGGCGACGGTGCGTTTGTCGAGACCGCGGGCGACATCGACCATCGCGCGGATGAAGGCCTGGTTGTCGCGGTTGTTGGGCAGATCGCGCACGAACATGCCGTCGATCTTGAGGATCTGCACGCCCAGGTACTTGAGATAGGCGAAGGTGGAGAAGCCGGAGCCGAAGTCGTCCAGGCACACCGTGCAGCCGGTGTGCTGCAGCGCCTCGATGAAGCGCTGGGCGTCCTGCATCTCGGACACCGCGGCGGTCTCGGTCAGCTCGATGATCAGCCGGCGGGGCTCGACCGCATGCTGTGCCAGCTGCTGGGCGATGTACTGCGGAAGGCTGGGTTCGTCGAAGCTGCGCCCGGAGATGTTGATCGCGATGCCGGCGATCGCCGGGTCGCCGGCCAGGCGGGCGATGCTCTCGCGGATCACCCAGCGGTCGATATCCAGGATCTGGCCGGTCTTCTCCGCGATCGGGATGAACTGGCCGGGCATGGCGATCTCGTCGGGTTTGGTCGGGTCGCGCATGCGCACCAGGGCCTCCAGGTGGTGCAGGTGGCCGTCATCGATGGCGTAGATCCCCTGGTAGTGCAGCTCCAGATGGCCCAGTTCCAGGGCCGAGGCGATGCGCTGGCTCCAGGACATCCGCTCCAGCATGTGCTCGGCGGTGTTGCGGCTGCGGTCGAATACCGCCCAGGTGTTCTTGCCCAGGTCCTTGGCCTGGTACATCGCGGTGTCCGCGTGGGCCACCAGGTCCTCCACGTTGTCACCGTGCTCGGGGTAGTGGGCGATGCCGATGCTGGCGGTGAGCCGGTAGTTCTGGCCGCGGAAGCGGAACGGGATCGAGGCGATCGCGCGGCCAACGCGTTCGGCCAGCTCGATCGGCTCGTGCTCCGAGTCGCGATCGACCAGGATGGCGAACTCGTCGCCGCCCAGGCGGGCGAAGATATCCTGGCTGCGAACCAGCGCGGCGATCTCGCCGGCCGCGCGTACCAGCACGGTGTCTCCGGCGCGGTGGCCGAAGGTGTCATTGATGGTCTTGAATTCGTCGAGATCGAAATACAGCAGGGCAAAGCGGCCGCTGCGGCGGCGTTCGCTGTGGATCATGTGTTCCAGGTGCTTCTGGAAGTGATGGCGGTTGTAGAGCCCGGTCAGGGCATCATGCTCGGCCAGATAGACCAGCTGCTGGGCGGTCTGGCGCTCGTGGGTCACGTCCTCGTACAGCCAAAGGCGGCCGATGGTGCGCTCGTCGGTATCGTGCACCGGGTAGGAGACCTGGGTCAGGATGCGCCCGTCGTACAGGTCGACCTCGAAGCGTTCGCTGATCTCGTGGGTATCCAGCACGTGCAGCACATGGCGCGAGGCGTGGTCCGGCCGGGCGAAGCGGTGGGTGGAGTGCTCCAGCACCTCGCGTGAGGCCCGTCCCACCAATTCCAGTTGGTTGTCGATGGCCCACATCCGGCGGAAGGCCGGGTTCACGTATTCCACGCGGCCGTCGCGGTCCTCGAACAGGATGCCGATGCTCATCGCGGAGAGCAGGGCGGCCATGCGCCCCTGTTCGCGCTGGGTCAGTTCCAGCAGGCGGGATTGTTCGTCGCGCGAGGTCTCCAGCTCGGCCAGGGCCTGCAGCAGCGCCTCTTCGTTGCGCTTGCGCTGGGTGATGTCGTGCGAGATCGCCACATACCGGGCCGTCTCGCCGCGGGGCGCCACCATCTGCAGGGAGATCTCGACCGGCACATCGAAGCCGTCGCGATTCCGGTGGCTGGTATCGAAGCGGAGCTGGTCGCGTACGCCCCGGCGCAGCGGCTCGATCAGCTGACGAAAGCGGCCTTCCGGGAAGTCCGGCTTGATATCAAAGGGGTGCAGGGTCAGCAGGTCCTCGCGCGCGATGCCGGTCTGGTCCACTGCTCCCTGGTTCACGTAGATGAAGCGCAGGGTCTCGACGTCGAACAGGAAGACCGCGTCCAGGGTCAGATCGAGGGTGGAGCGAAAGGCCTCCAGTTCGTCGGTCTTGGCGCGCAGGCTCTCGCTGGTGGTGACCAGTTCGTCGGCATCGATCACGTGGCCCTGGATGTACCGAAGCCGGCCCCGGTCGTCGTAGGTGCCGGCCCCGCGTTCGAATACCCAGCATACGCCCCCATCCTGCCGCATCATGCGCCACTGGATCTGAAACTGACCGGAGCGCTGAAGGCCCTCCGAGACCTCGCGCCATACCCGTTCGCGATCATCCGGGTGGATCAGGTCGCCGAACGTCATGCCGCCCTCGACAAAATCCCCGCGCGGGTACCCGGTGAATTCCTCGATTCCGCCCTCGGCATTGATCACGTCCCAGCTCGGGTTGTTGCGGCAGCGATAGACGAAGCCGTTGAGGGTGTCGAGGATGCGCAGCAGGTCGTCGCCCTGCTGGGTGCCCAGGGTGCGGGTCAGGCTCATCAGTGCGATGCCGGCGAGGAGGGCCGTGAACATGCGCAACATCTGTACTGGCAGCCCGGTCGCCTCGAGGAAGTCGCCATAGGTTGGCAGCCAGCCGGGCAGCCCCGGATCGACGGTCCCCGGGAACGGGGTCAGCAAGGCATAGCCGAGGAAGGCCAGTGCCAGGGTGGCTACGGCCGGATAGTGGCGGCCATGATCGCCGGGTTGCGGGGCGCGCAGGGCGGGGCGCCGCAACAGGAACCAGAAGGCCAGGCCGACGAGCAGCGCGCCGGGGAAGCCGACCAGGTAGCGCCCGCCATTGGCGAGGCCGCGGCCCGGATCCTCCGCCATCCCGATGACGAGCAGCAGTCCGGCGACGATGACCGGGTACAGCCACAGGGCATCCAGGCGGATGCGTGCGTGGCTGACGATCAGGGCGCGCCGTCCGAACTCCAGCAGCGGCACATAGGAGAGCAGTTGCCAGGTGGCGTTGAGCCACAGGTCCCGGGCGGGCGGATAGTGGAGGCCTGCGGCCTGCAGGAACTCGTAGGTGCCATGGACCAGACCGAACAGGGCCAGGAGCCAGAAATGCCGGGCAAATGGCAGCGTGCCATCGCCCCGCGGCAGGACCAGGGCGACCACACCCAGAGAGAAGAACGCCAGGCCGTAGACCAGGTAGAGGATGGTGAAAGCGGCGGGCGAGAGGTCCATCAGCGGCCGACTCGCGAGTCGGGGCGTGGGTCGCCGGAGGCGATGCGGCGAGACGGCCGGGATGAGTGGTCAGGCACGCACATTCCTTTCGGCCACGTTCGGCAAGGGTGAGGCCGGTTTACGGAATTGAGGGTCTAGCTTGCGGGGAGGTGTGGCGGGGATGCAAGTCGCAGCGGGGGAGCGCTGCGGGAGGCCAGTGTCCGGCCCGGACACCCGGACCGGACGGAGGTGTCAGGATCAGGCCCCGACGTACTCGTCACACCAGCCAGCGGCGTTCACCTGAACACCCTGGAAGTCGGCGTGGAAGCACTGGCCCCATTCGGCGTCACCGCTGCCCCAGAAGGCGCAGTTCTTGCACTTCTCGCCTTCCGAGTAGTCCTCGTGACCGGCAGCGTCTGCTGCATTGTTCACGTAGTCGTGGCGATGGCCGTCCTCGGCCTTGGGGTTGTCGGCCTTGGCCGTGGACATCCCAGCCATGCTGATCACCGGGATGGCCGCCACGGCCGCGGATGCCTGACGCAGGAACTTTCGACGATTTGCATTCGGTTGGTCGGACATGAGGTCCTCCGTTTGCTTCTGAGTGGATGGTTCTTCTTGTTGCTTGGAAGAGCGAACTTCGCCTTTTCGGGTTGGGCGGGTTCACCCCCTTCGAGGCCTTCGGCCGCCGAGGGTTCCCCTGAATTTTTCAGGGATCAGGAAAACCCGTCCGGGGTCGAGCTTCGGCTGAGAGATGCAACTGCGGGGAGGAAAATTCCATTCCGGGCCACGCGTTCCGTGAGCGCGTGATGAAGATCACGCCATGCTGGTCTACCATTAGCGTCTGCTTATTCATGTTGATCAGGAGGTGTGCGATGCAGCACAAGAAGACGATGTCGATGTTGGCCCTGGGTGCATTCGTGCTGGTGCCGTTCGCGCAGGCCAGCGCGGTCGAGCGCGGCATGGAGCCCAGTGTGGCCCTGCTGGGCGGGGTGGTTGCGCCGGATCTCTCCGATGCCAGTTCGGATGCGGCCTATGGAGTCGAGATCGGTGCCAACTGCCAGTTGTTTCAGCCGGCCACCGGGGTGCTGCGTCATCACTTCAGCGTGAGCCGCTACAGCGACGACCCACTGAAGATGACCAGCGCCGAGATCAACAGCCACTGGATGTTCGAACCGAACGAACGTCTGTCGCTGGGCTTCGGTCCGGGCATCGGTTACGTGCGGGCCGAACTGGACGACGAGACGAACGGCCTGTGGGCGGCCCAGGTGGGCGGCAGCCTGAAGTACCAGCTGGATCGCCAGTGGTTCCTGGGGCTGGAGGCGCGCTACCAGTTCACCGAGAACGACCGTTTCGACGGCCGCCGCGCGGATGCCGACAACATGCGCGTGATGGGCAAGGTCGGGATGCAGTTCTGATCCTTTCGCCGATGCGGCAGGCAGGCATCCAGGGATACACCGATCAGGGTTTCCCTGGGGCTTGCCGTTCCCCGGGTGCCGGGGGACGATAGGGCAGCGCTGACATGCGAATGGGTTGCCCATGGCCGAACTTTCCGACCCCCAGTCCCCCCGCACGGATCGCGATGTCCCGGCATGGCACAGCCAGAACGCGGATGCCGCGTTCGAACATTGGGGGACCTCGCGCGAGGGGCTGACGGCAGAACAGGCCGAGGAGCGCCTGGCGCACTACGGCCCCAATCAGTTGCGTCCGCCCGAACGGGCGGGTGTTCTCCGGCGCTTCCTGCGCCATTTCCACAATGTCCTGATCTACATCCTGCTGGTAGCCGCGCTGGGGACGGCGCTGCTGGGTCACTGGGTGGATACCGGTGTGATCCTGGCCGTGGTCCTGATCAACACGCTGATTGGGTTCGTCCAGGAGGGCAAGGCGGAGAAGGCCCTGGATGCCATCCGCCGCATGCTCTCCCCGCGCGCGCTGGTGGCGCGCGGCGGCGAGCGGCGCGAGATCCCCGCGGAGCAGCTGGTCCCGGGGGACATCGTGTACCTGCAGGCCGGGGACCGGGTACCTGCGGACCTGCGCCTGTTCGAGACCAAGAATCTGCGCCTGGAGGAGGCCGTGCTGACGGGCGAGTCAGTGGCGGTGGAGAAGGACACCGCCGCGGTAGAGTCGGAGGCGGATCTGGGGGATCGCCGCGGGATGGCCTTCTCCGGCACGCTGGTCGCCTTTGGCCGCGGTATGGGCGTAGTGGTGGCGTCCGGCGAGCACACCGAGATCGGGCGTATCTCCACCATGCTCGGCGAGGTCGAGGGGCTGGAGACGCCGCTGGTGCGCCAGATGGAGCAGTTCGGCCACTGGCTGGCCGCGGTGATCGTGGTGCTTGCGCTGGCCACCTTTGCCTTCGGCTACTGGGTGCGCAGCTATCCGCTGGACGAGATGTTTCTGGCTGCGGCCAGCCTGGCGGTGTCCACCATCCCCGAGGGATTGCCAGCGATCATGACCATTGCCCTGGCCATCGGGGTGCAGAAGATGGCGCGGTGCAATGCCATTATCCGCCGCCTGCCGGCGGTGGAGACCCTGGGTGCGGTCTCCGCGATCTGTTCCGACAAGACCGGCACGCTTACACGCAATGAGATGACCGCCCAGACCCTGCGTACGGCCACCCGCGAGATCCGCGTCAGTGGCGTGGGTTACGCGCCGGAGGGCCAGTTCTCCGAGGACGAGCGGGACATCGACCCGGACGACGACCCGCTCTTGAGCGAGGTGCTGCGCGCGGGTCTGTTATGCAACGACGCCCAGCTGTACGAAAAGGATGGCGACTGGGTGATGGAAGGCGACCCGACCGAGGGCGCGCTGGTGACGCTTGCGCGCAAGGCCGGGTTGGACGTGCCCCTAGAGAGCAAACGCCACCCGCGCATCGATGTGATCCCCTTCGAGTCGGATCACCGCTACATGGCCACCCTGCACCACGACCACGAGGGGCACGCGCGGATCTTCCTGAAGGGCGCGCCCGAGCGCGTGCTGGAGCTTTGCGACCAGCAGCAGGTGGATGGCGAGACCCGCGAGGCGCTGGATCCGGAACACTGGCACGCGGCGATGGAGGCGGTGGCGGCCCGTGGCCAGCGCCTGCTGGCGGTCGCGGTGCGCGAGGCCGAAGCGGACGGTGGCGAGCTGCGTTTCGACGATGTCGAGGCCGGTGGCTTCACCCTGCTGGCGCTGGTGGGCATCATCGACCCGCCGCGCGAGGAGGCCATCCGCGCGGTGGCTGACTGTCGCGCGGCGGGGATCGACGTGAAGATGATCACCGGGGACCACCTGGCCACTGCGCGGGCGATCGGTGAGCAGCTGGGGCTGGGGCGGGATGCCGAGGCGCGTGCCGGCCACGAGCTGGATGCGCTGGACGATGCCGCGCTGGCGGAGATCGCGGAGCGCACGGATGTCTTTGCGCGGACCTCGCCGGAGCACAAGCTGAGGCTGGTGAAGGCGCTGCAGACGGGCGGACGGATCGTCGCCATGACCGGCGATGGGGTGAACGACGCCCCGGCGTTGAAGCGCGCGGATGTGGGCGTGGCCATGGGCGGGAAGGGTACCGAAGCGGCCAAGGAGGCCTCGGAGATGGTGCTGGCGGACGACAACTTCGCGTCCATCGCCCATGCGGTCGAGGAGGGCCGCACGGTCTACGACAACATCCGCAAGGCGATCCTGCACATGCTGCCGACCAACGCCGGGCAGTCGCTGACCATCATGATGGCCATCCTGATGGGCCTGGCCCTGCCACTGACCCCGGTGCAGGTGCTGTGGGTCAACATGGTGACCTCGGTCACGCTGGCGATGGCGCTGGCCTTCGAGCGCGCCGAGCCGGGGGTGATGCAGCGCCCGCCCCGCGCGCCGAATGCCCCGCTGCTGTCCGGCTTCCTGCTGTGGCGCATCCCGTTCGTTGCCTTGCTGCTGTGGGCCGGCACCTTCGGGCACTTCGTCTACATGGAGAGTCTTGCCGGGGTCGCCGACGAGGTCGCGCGCACGGTGGCGATCAACACCCTGGTGGCCGGACAGGCGTTCTACCTGCTGAATCTGCGGCTGATTCACCAGCCGGTGCTACCGGGCGGGGAGCTGTTCCGCTCGCGCGCGATGTGGCTGGCGATCGGGGTGCTGGTGGTGCTGCAGCTGGCGTTCACCTATGTCCCGCTGATGCACACGCTGTTCGGGACTACCGCCATCGGTGCGGACGACTGGGCGCGCATCCTGGCTTTCGGGCTGGCGGTGTTCGTGATCGTGGAGCTGGAAAAGCTGGTGGTGCGTCAAGTGATCGCGCGCCGGCGCGGGGTGGCACCGCAGGCCGTGTGACACGCACCCCCATGCTTTTCCGAGTTCATGCAGCCGTCGGTCGTTCTACCGACAGCCCACCAGGACATCGCCGGAAAGCAGGGCCGTGGCGTTGGCGGCGTCCACCGGTGGGGAATAGTAGTAACCCTGGGCCAGGGTGCAGCCGAGGGCGCGCAGCGTCGCGGCGTGGGTATGGCTTTCGACGCCCTCGGCCACGGCCTCCAGACCCAGGTTGCGGGCCATGTGGATTACGGTCTGAACCAGGCGCTGGCTGTATTCGTCGTGGTCCAGCCCGGAGACGAAGCTGCGATCGATCTTGAGAATGTCCAGCGGTAGCCGGTGCAGGTAGCTGAGTGACGAGTAGCCGGTGCCGAAGTCGTCCATTGCCAGGCTGATGCCCAGGGCCTTGAGCTGGTGCAGGGTCTCGATCAGCTCGTCGAGATTGCCGAGCGTCGCGGTCTCGGTGATCTCCAGGCGCACCTGGGAGGCCGGCACCCCGGTGCCGGCAAGAATGGTCTGCACCTCGTCGACCAGTCCCGGGCGCGTGAGCTGCCGGGCGGAGAGGTTGGTGCTGATGGTCAGCGGCATCTCGGGGTGGTCGATCCCCCATTGCACCAGCTGACAGCAGGCCGTGTAGAGCACCTGCATATCGATCAGGTGGATTTGCCCGGTGTCCTCGGCGATGGGGATGAAGTCGTCCGGCGCGACCAGCGCGCCGTTGCGCTGCCAGCGCACCAGGCCCTCGAAGCCGGTGATGCAGTCCTCGCCGAGTGACACGATGGGCTGGAAGTGGACGATGAAGTCGCCGCGCTCCACCGCATGGCGCAGGTCGGTCTCGAGGGCCAGGCTTTGCAGCGCCTGGGTCTGCATGCCGGGGTCGCAGAATTCGCAGCGGGCCTTGCCCAGTGACTTCGCGCGGTACATCGCCATGTCTGCCTCGCGCATCAGGTCGTCCGGCGTGGCCGGGCGCGCGGGGTCGTCCGCCGCGTTGGTCTCGCGGGCGGGGCAGCTCTGGCCGTAAGGGCGGGTGGCAATGCCGATGCTGACGGTGACGTAGATATCCTGCCCGGCGATGGTGAACGGCTCGTGCAGCACGGCCTGCAGGCGTTCGGCCACGCGCAGGGCGTCCACCGGCTCGTGCAGGCCTTCCAGCAGGATGGTGAATTCGTCGCCGCCCAGGCGCGCGAGGGTGTCGTCCGGGCGGTTGGCCTCGTCCCCCTTGGGCCGCGAGACGGTGTCGTTCTGGCGCAGGGCGTTCAGCAGGCGCCGCCCGACCCGCACCAGCAGTTCGTCGCCGGCCGGGTGCCCGAGGCTGTCGTTGACGACCTTGAAACGGTCGATATCCACGAACAGCACGGCGAACAGGTTGAAGGGTTCGCGGGTGGCCCGGGCAATGGCATGGGCCAGGCGGTCGTGGAACAGGCGGCGGTTGGGGAGCCCGGTCAGCTGGTCATGGGAGGCGTTGTGGAGCAGGTGTTCTTCGTGGCGGTTGCGTTCGATCACGCGGCCCAGTTGCACGCCGATCTGCCACATCAGCCACAGCAAGTCGGGGTCGGTGGCGGTGGGTTCGGCGGCGAAGAACTCGAGGACGCAGGCGACCTCCTGGCCGACCATGACCGGGAACGCGAATCCGGACCGCAGGCCGCTGGCGGCGGCCTGCGGTGCCCGCGGGAAATTGTCGTCCGCGGCCAGGTCTTCGATCCATGCCGGTTCGCCGTGCGCCAGTACCCGGCCGGGTAGCCCGTGGCCACTGGCAAAGGGCATGTTGTCGGTGTTCTCGCGGAACTCGGTGAATGGCTCGGTGGCGGCGAGGTGCCAGATGCCGGTGGGGTTCAGCTCTCTGTAGTCGCTGTTTTCGTCGTGTCGGGTCAGATAGGCATGCCCCACCGGCCAGTCGAGGTACTGCCCGATGGCCGCGAGGGCCGAGCGCAGAACATGCGCGATGGAGTCCGACTGGTTGGCCGTCGAGGCAATGGTGTTGAGCAGCTCGATCTGTTTCTGCTTGGCGTAGACGTCCTGCAGCCGGGTCTCGGCCAGGGTCTCGGCGCGACGCCTTGCCTGGCGTTCCTGCTCGACCAGGCCTTGCAGACGGGCTTGTTCGCTAACCGCCGCGAAGTCGTTGGCGCGTCGATTCACGCGCACCCCCGGTGCTCGCTGTCACACGCGCGCTGTTTGGCATCATGCATGGGCCCCTCCCGGCCGTCCTTGTTTTACTGCATTCCCTGCCATGCGGTGACCGCGCAGCGTCTCATTCGAATGACGCCGGTACAGGCCGACTCATTCCGTGTGCATTGTATCGGGGCTGCGCGGCGGTGTGCGTATGGCTCGGCGTCGGGTTAGCCGTCGGGGTGGGTCACCCAGGGTTCGCCCATGGCCTCTTCCCAGTCGGCCTGGGTGGGGTGGTTGCGGTCGTAGCGTGTCCAGGCCTCGAAGATCTCGTCCGGCCAGTGCGACTGCAGCCAGGCGATGATCGCCTCGGCATCCGCCTCCGAGAGCGTGTCTTCGAAGCTGGGCATGGCGCCGCCACGCGCCTCGGCGCCAAAACGGATCATGTCCTTCAGTTGCCAGTACGGGTGGTGCCAGGTATGGGCGCTGCCATCCAGCGGCGGCGGGGGCAGGGTGCCGTCGGGGTTGCGCTGGCGCCAGTCCTCGGCGCCCTCGCGCTGCGCCCCGTGGCAGGCGACGCAGTGCTGCTGGTAGAGGCGCTCACCGCGCTGGAGGACCTCCGGATCGGTGGTACGCTCCAGGTGGTCGGGGGTCCCGGACGCGCCGCCGAACCCGTCGCAACCGGTCAGGCTGGCGGATGCGAGGATCAGCGCCGCGCTGCCGATCCAGGGGGTGAGCGATGGGTGTCGCCGCATCAGTCCTGAACGTCCGGCTCGCCCGCATTCCCGGCCGGTTCGTCGTCGCCGCGGAAGGCGTCACGCACCGAGCCCCAGGCCTTGCGCGAGCCGTCGCGCACGCCGCCCCAGGCGTCCTTTGCCCCGTCGCGAATACCGCCCCAGGCGCCGGAGGAGCGCTCGCGCATCTCGCTCGACCATTCGGCCAGGCGGTCACGTTCCTCGACCAGTCCGTCGTAGGCGCGTTCGCGGCGCTCGCGAGTCGCGTCGCTCAGGTCATCCCAGCCCTCGCGGAGGTTGTCGCCCAGGCGGCCGAGTTCGCGGTCCATCGCGTCCAGGGTCTCGCGGGTGCGCGAGCGGGTGGCCTCACCGGCCTCGGTGCTTTCTTCCTGGATCTCCTCGCGGGTCTCGGCCCAGGATTCGCGCAGTTCTTCCATCTCGCTGGCGGTGGTGTCGTCCTCTGCGGCGGGCGCATGCTCGTCGGAGTGGAGCGGGCTTGCGGCCAGCAACAGGGCGCAAAGGCTCGTCATCAGGATGTGGCGCAGCTTGAGCAGTTTCATGGTGTCTTCCTCCCGGTCCGCGCAGGGCGGCGGACTGATCTGGTCTTTCTGCCATGGTAGGACGTTTGGCGGTCCGGTATGTTCGAGCGCAGGGAAATTTTTGCGAGAGGAACCACGGGATGCGATGGGGATGGCGGGTTGCATGGGGGTGTCTGACGGTACTGCTGGCGGGCTGTGCCACGTCCGCTTCGGGCCCGGAGACGGGCACTGCGCCGGACGGCTGGGAGTCGGCGCCTACCGCCTTCGAGGCGCAGGCGGTGCCTTCGCAGGCGCCCACGGTGATGCCCGGTGCCGCGGTGATGGCGTGGCTGGCGGCCAGCCCCTGGCATTCTGGGCTGGCGGTTGACTACGCCGGGCTGGAGATCGACCAGCCGCGTCCGGAGCGCGCCGAGGTCCGCCTGACCGGGTTGCGCGACGATGCCGTCAGTGCCTACGAATTCCGCCTGGAGCTGGAAGAGGCCGAGGCGGGCTGGGTGGTGCAGTCAGTGGAGCGCCGTGCCATATGCCGCCGTGGCCTTGGCGACAGCGGCCTTTGCCGGTAAGGCTTCGTGGAGGATTCGCCCTTGACCAGGTCCTTCTCGATGCGCTCCGGAGGCTTTGTGGTGAATCCAGAGCAGCCTCTGCTTCAGCGGCGGCGGGCCAGGGTCAGGCCGTCGCCGATGGGGACCAGCGAGAGGTCGATGCGTTCGTCGTGATGCAGGGCGTCATTGAAGGCGCGGATCGCGCGGGTGTCGTCGCGCTGGTCGTCCGGGTCGGCGACGGTTCCGTGCCACAGGGTGTTGTCGGTCAGGATGAGGCCGCCGGGGCGTACCAGGCGCAGGCAGTGTTCGAAATAGTCGGGATAGCCGGTCTTGTCGGCATCGATGAAGGCCAGATCGAAGCGACCGGTCTCGCCGGCGGCCTCCAGCGCCTGCAGCGTGTTGCGCGCCTCGCCCAGCTCGAGCCGGATGCGTCCGGCGACCCCGGCGCGCTCCCAGTGACGCCGGGCCGTGGCGGTCCAATCCGCGCTCTTGTCCAGGGTGACGACCTCGCCGTCCTCTGGCAGGACGAGGGCGATGGCCAGCGCGCTGTAGCCGGTGAAGGTGCCGATCTCCAGATAGCGCTGTGCGCCCATGAGCTTCGCCAGCAGCGCCATGAACTGTCCCTGCTCCGGGGCGATCTGCATGTTCGCCTCGGGCAGGCTGGCCGTTTCGGCGCGCAGCTGCGCCAGCACGTCGGGCTCGCGCAGCGAGTGCTCCAGGAGGTAGTGGTACAGCGGTTCATCGAGTCCGATGGAACGATTGGACATTCACGCGCTCCGCGGGTGTGGGTGAGGGATCAGGCGGTCCAGCCACCGGCGCAGGACCGGTGTGGCCAGGACGATCAGGATGGCCAGGGCGCTCCACTCGAGCCAGGCGGGCAGCAACTCGCCGGCGGCGCCCATCTGGGTTGTGATGTCGACCCCGGTACGGGCCAGTCCGGCGTCCAGGGCGAGCCCCAGCGCGATGGTGGTGGCCGCGATTCCGGCCAGGTAGAGCACTAGCGCCGGGGTGCCGAGTTCGCGGCGGAATACGCCCAGCGTCGCCAGGCTGGTGATCGGCGCGGCCAGCAGGAACACCAGCACGGTGCCGGGCGAAACGCCGGCAGCGATCAGACCCACGGCGATGGGTGTGGCGGCGGTCGCGCAGAGGTACATCGGGATGCCGATGACGGCCATCACCAGCATCGCCGCCAGGCCCGAGCCCCAGGCGGCCAGAGTGGCCGGCGGGACCAGGGCGAGCAGGGCGCCGGCGACCAGCAGGCCGATCACCAGCCACAGGCGGATATCGTCGAGGACGTCGTGGAAGGCGTAGTGCAGTCCGCTGCGGAGCCGTGCGGAGAGGCGTTTTGGGGCTTCGGGCGTGGCGCAGTCCGTGTCGTTCGCGCAACATCCGCCGCAGGTGTCGGGTTCGGCCCCGGTCGCCTCCGGGTGGTCCGTCGCGGCGCGCGTGCGCCCCACCAGTAAACCTGTCGTGATGGCCGTGACGATGGCGCCAAGGGCGCGGGCCACGGCCATTACGGGGCCCAGCAGGGCGTAGCTGATGGCCAGCGAGTCCACGCCGACACCCGGCGTTCCGATCAGGAAGGCGGTGGTGGGCCCGCGTCCGGCACCGCCGCGATGCAGGGCCAGGGCGGTGGGGATGGCCCCGCAGGAACAAAGCGGCAACGGGGCCCCGACGACGGCGGCGCGCGCCGTGGCCGCCAGGCCGGCGCCGCCGAGCCAGCGTTGCAGGGCGGCCTCCGGGATCAGGGCCTTGACCGCGCCGGCGGCCAGCAGACCCAGCAACAACCAGGGCGCCGCGGTGAGCGCGACGCTTAGTGTTTCGTTGAGGATGTCGGCGATCATGCCTCGATCTTCCGTTGCGCACGGGGCGCCTGCAAGAAGCCCGCCCGGGGTGGCGGATCAGCGGGGGCGTTGCTGTCAGCCGCGCTGGCGCGAGATGCGCAGGACGTCGGACAGCCGCCGCAGGCCGCGCATGATCTGGGCCAGGTGCTGGCGGTCACGTACGGTCAGCAGGAAGGTCATCGCGGTGGAGTGGCCGTCCTGCTCGTTGAACGAGATGTGCTCGATGTTGGAGCCGTGATCCGCGATGACCGCGGCCATGTCGGCCAGCGCCCCGCGGCGGTTGGCGGTGCGGGTGCGTACGGCGGCGGTGAATTGCAGCTGGGGCTCATGCGACCACTCCAGCGCGATGGTGCGGTCGGACCGGTCGCGGCTCTCGTGCAGGACGTTGCGGCAGTTCTCGCGGTGAACCACCAGGCCGCGCCCGGCGCTCAACTGGCCAATGATCGGGTCGCCCGGGATCGGGTGGCAGCAACGGGCGTAATTCAGCACCAGCCCTTCGGTGCCGTTGACCGCGAGCGTGGTCGTAGTGGCGGGCTCTGTGGCGGTCGGGTCGGGGCTTTCCTTGCCGACCATCTGGCGGGCCACCAGCGAGGCCATGCGATTGCCCAGGCCGATATCGATCAACAGCGCGTCCAGGTCTTCCAGCTGCATTGCGTCCAGCATCTGGTCCAGGCGGGCCGGCGAGATGCGGGGCAGGCTGGTATCCATGGATTCCAGCGCCTTTTCCAGCATGCGCTCGCCGAGGGTGCGGGCCTCCTCGGACTGCATGGACTTGAGGCAGTGGCGGATGCCGGTGCGCGCCTTGCCGGTGACCACGAAGGACAGCCAGGCCGGGTTGGGGCGGGCGCCGGGCGAGGTGACGATCTCCACCGTCTGGCCGCTTTGCAGGCGTACTGACAACGGGGCGAGCTGGCGATCGATCTTGGCGGCCACGCAGCGGTTGCCGACGTCCGAGTGCACGGCGTAGGCGAAGTCGATCGGGGTGGCGTCGCGCGGGAGCACGAGGATGTCGCCCTCGGGGGTGAAGGTGTAGACCTCGTCGGGGAACAGGTCGACCTTGACGTTCTCCAGGAACTCGATGGAGTTGCCGACGCTGTTCTGGATCTCGAGGACATCCTTCAGCCATTCGCGTGCCCGGCTCTGGGCCGTGCGGCTGGATTCGCTGCCGGCCTTGTACTGCCAGTGTGCGGCGATCCCGCTCTCGGCCACGCGATCCATCTCGGTGGAACGGACTTGCACCTCGATCGGGGCGCCCTGCGGGCCGAACAGGATGGTGTGCAGCGACTGGTAGCCGTTGGACTTGGGGATCGCGATGTA
This sequence comes from Thioalkalivibrio sp. AKL12, assembly GCF_000377925.1. Taxonomy (NCBI): domain Bacteria; kingdom Pseudomonadati; phylum Pseudomonadota; class Gammaproteobacteria; order Chromatiales; family Ectothiorhodospiraceae; genus Thioalkalivibrio; species Thioalkalivibrio sp. AKL12. Next base: position 147,801 of record NZ_KB898893.1, on the reverse strand, counting down.
GTCCTTGAAACGCCCCGGAACCGGCTTGTAGAGGTTGTGCACCACGCCCAGCGAACGGTAGCAGGTGTCCACGTCGTCGACGATGATGCGGATGGCAAAGACGTCGAACACGTCTTCGAACGAGTGGTGCTTGTCGCGCATCTTGCGGTAGATGCTGTACAGGCTCTTCTCGCGCCCGGAGATGCGCCCGATGATCCCGGAAGCCTCCATGCGCGAGCAGATCGCCTGTTCGATGTTCTTCATTGGCTCGCGGCGGTTGCCGCCGGCCCGGTGTACTGCGCGTTCCAGTACCGCGGCGCGCCAGGGGTGCTTGGCCGAGAAACCGAGTTCCTCCAGCTCGCGGCGCATGGCATTCATGCCCAGGCGCTGTGCGATCGGGGCATAGATCTCGAGGGTTTCCTTGGCGATGCGGCGGCGCTTGTCCGGGCGCATCACACCGAGGGTGCGCATGTTGTGCAGGCGGTCGGCCAGCTTGATCAGAATCACCCGGATGTCGCGGGTGATCGCCAGCATCATCTTGCGGAAGTTTTCCGCCTGCGCCTCGGCCTTGGACTGGAACTGCAGGTGGGTCAGTTTGGACACGCCGTCCACCAGCTCTGCGACCTCCTCGCCGAACTCGGCGCGGATACGGTCCTTGCTGGTGGCGGTGTCCTCCATCACGTCATGCAGGATGGCGGCGCTGATCGCCTGGTGGTCCATCCGCATCTCGGCCATGGTGCGAGCCACGGCGAGCGGGTGATAGATGTAGGGCTCCCCGGTCTTGCGGGTCTGGCCCTCGTGCGATTCCGCGCCCAGGAGATAGGCGCGATAGACCTCCTCGACCTCTTCCGGCTCGAGGTAGGACTCGAGCTCGGAACATAAATCGCTGATCAGGAATCGGGTCGAGTCGCCCGGTACCGAGGAGGGGGCCCCGGGCGAAGCTGGCTGCCCAGCGGCCATTCAGAAAATCTCCTAGCGCTCGTCGGCTTCCAGCTGTTCCAGATGACGGATGGTGCTGAAGTCCAGCATCTGGTTCTGGGGCCGTTCGTCGTGTTCGTCGAACACCTCGATACCCACCACGCCGGCGGCGATTTCGCGCAGGGCGATCACCGTGGGCTTGTCGTTGTCCTCGGGTACGCGGGCTTCCTTCCCGTGGGCAATGTGGCGGGCCCGGCGGGCAGCCATCAGCACCAGCTGGAAACGGTTTTCGACATTTTCGAGGCAGTCCTCGACGGTGACGCGTGCCATCGGATACTCCGGTCAGTAAATTCTTGAAACTTGCATGTTACGCCGACCCATGCGCGCCCGCCAACAGATTCCCGATCGTGGATGCGGATCGGATCTCCTGTTCCACGGTGCGCAGGCGGTTGGCGCGGAAGATACAGGCCAGATCGTGCACGGCCTGGTCGAAGTCGGCATTGACCACGGTGTAGTCGTACTCGCGGAAATGCGTGCAGTCGGATTCGGCATCCCGCAGACGGCGCTGGATCACGTCTTCCTCGTCCTGCCCGCGGCCGCGCAGGCGGCGTTCCAGCTCGTCGCGCGAGGGCGGCAGGATGAAGATGGAATGCGCATCCGGCACGGCGGCGCGCACCTGGCGCGCACCTTGCCAGTCGATCTCCAGGATCACGTCCACCCCGGCGTCCAGGCGCTCGTCGACACTGGCGAGCGCGGTGCCGTAGAAGTTGTCGAACACCTTGGCGTGTTCCAGCAGCTGGCCGTCCTCGATCATCCCGAGGAAGGTCTCGGCGCTGACGAAGTGGTAGTGCTGTCCGTCGACCTCGCTGGCGCGCGGCGTCCGTGTGGTATGCGAAACCGAGACCTCCACCGCCGTCACCGATTCAAGCAGGGCGGCGACCAGGCTGGTCTTGCCGGCACCCGAGGGCGCGGAAACGATATAGAGGGTGCCGCGAACGGCCGGGGTATTGGCGGTCATGGACGTGTCCGCAGGGCCTGAACGTGATCGGGATCTGGCCGCTTCCGGATGGGCCGCTTGAATCGGGCCACAGGCCGGAAGACCAGGGTCAAGAAGAAGGTTGGTCGGAGTGAAAGGATTCGAACCTTCGACCCCTGCCTCCCGAAGGCAGTGCTCTACCAAGCTGAGCTACACTCCGAACCGAGCCCGCTATTATGCCGAGCCTCCCGGGGCGTGTCCATGCCCCGGGCGCTGAAAATCCTATCGGTAACGGTCGACCCGCCATGCGGCGTGGGTCGCGCCGCGTCAGTGGTTGCGCCCGACGGCGAAACGGGCGAGATCGATCAGGGCCTGACGCTGGGGCGAATCGGGCAACGTGGAGATTGCCTCGATCGCGGCGTTGGTTTCGGCCTCGGCGCGAGAGCGGGTGTAGGCCAGTCCGTCGGTTCCGTGCACGGCCTGCAGCACGGCGACGACCTGATCGCGGCCGCCTTCTTCGATCGCCCGGCGCACGACGGCCTGCTGATCGGGGGAGCCCACGCGCAGCGCATGGATCAGCGGCAGCGTGGGCTTGCCCTCGGCGAGGTCGTCGCCCATGCGCTTGCCGGTCACCTCGTCATCGGAGGAGTAGTCCAGGACGTCGTCGATCAGCTGGAAGGCGGTGCCCAGGTGCATGCCGTAGCGGGCCAGCGCCTGCTCGTCGTGTTCCGGGCGTTCGCCCAGGATGGCGCCCAGCTGGCAGGCGGCCTCGAACAGCTTGGCGGTCTTCGACTGGATCACGTGCATGTAGCGCTGCTCGTCGACGTCGGCGTCGTGGCAGTTCATCAGCTGCATTACCTCGCCCTCGGCGATCACGTTGGTCGCGTGGGAGAGGATCTCCATGACCCGCATGGAGCCGACCTCGACCATCATCTCGAACGCGCGCGAGTAGAGGAAGTCGCCGACCAGGACGGCGGCCTCGTTGCCGAAGATGTGGTTGGCGGTCTCGTTGCCGCGGCGCAGCTCCGAGGCATCCACGACGTCGTCGTGCAGCAGGGTCGCGGTATGGATGAACTCCACCACCGCCGCCAGGGTCACCGGATCCTGGCCCTGCACATGGCAGGCCCGCGCTGACAGGGTGGCCAGCAGCGGTCGCAGGCGCTTGCCGCCCGAATGGATGATGTAGTGTCCGAGCTGGTTGATCAGCACCACCGGCGAGCTGAGGCGCTCGCGGATGCACTGGTCGACGGCCTGCATGTCGTCGGCCGCCAGTTCTCGGATTGCTTCAATGGGCATGGGGGTAGGCAAGCCGGGTCGTGAGGGGCGAAGGCATGCTAGGGAAACGCTGCCTAATGTACAAGTCCGGGCGCGCGCCGGAGCGGTTTGCGGGCCGGATGGGTCAAGGGCCGTTGTCGCGCGCCCCGGATCGAAAAACGGAGTGTTCGCGTGTGCCCGTCCATGAGCGTTCCCGCGGCCTGGCCGCTTCCCGGCATTGACCCGAGCGAGAAGCGCTGCTAGCATTTCCGCCCTTTCGCGAGACCAGCTCCCAGTCAGCTGGTCCACACAAGGTATCGCAACGGAGTCCCAGGGAAATGTACGCGATCATCGCAACAGGTGGTAAACAGTACCGCGTCGCCGAAGGCGACGTGATTCGCATCGAGAAGCTCGAGGCCGAGGCCGGTTCCGAGGTCGAGTTCGACCAGGTGCTGATGGTCGGTGCGGGTGACGATGTCCGCGTCGGGGCCCCGCTGGTGGACGGTGGCAAGGTCACCGCCAAGGTCGAAGACCATGGCCGCGCCAAGAAGATCCACATCATGAAATTCCGGCGGCGCAAGCACTCCCAGAAGCAGATGGGACACCGCCAGCATTACACCACCGTGCGCATCACCGGCATCGCCGGTTGATCGCCGCAGGCATTCAGGAGAGCTGAACCATGGCACATAAAAAGGCAGGCGGCAGTACCCGCAACGGGCGCGATTCCGAGAGCAAACGCCTGGGCGTGAAGCGCTTTGGCGGTCAGGTCGTGCGCGCCGGCAACATCCTCGTTCGTCAGCGCGGGACGCAGTATCATCCCGGCGAGGGCGTGGGTTGTGGCAAGGACCATACGCTGTTCGCCAAGGTTGACGGCCAGGTCGTCTTCAAGGTGGGTGGCCCGCACAACCGTCGTTTCGTGAGCATCCAGCCGCAGCAGTAAGCCGGCCGGACAGCGAAGCGTTCGCGAAAAGCCCCGTTCGACGGGGCTTTTTTTGTTCTGTACTTCGGGAAGCAAGCAATGAAGTTCATCGACGAGGCCACCATTACCGTAAAGGCCGGCGACGGCGGGAATGGCTGTGTCAGCTTCCGCCGCGAGAAATACATCCCCTTTGGCGGGCCCGACGGGGGTGACGGCGGAGATGGCGGCTCCGTATGGCTGGTGGGCGACGAAGGCCTTAACACCCTGGCTGATTTTCGCTACCAGCGCCGGTTTGATGCCGAGCGTGGCGAGAACGGCAAGGGGCGCAATCGTACGGGGTCTTCCGGCGAGGATCTGGAGATCGCAGTGCCGATCGGCACTCAGGTGCGCGATGCCGAGACCGACGAGATCCTGGGTGATGTGACCCACGAGGGTCAGCGTCTGCTGGTCGCTCAGGGTGGTTTCCACGGGCTCGGCAATACCCGGTACAAGTCCTCCACCAACCAGGCGCCCCGTCAGAGCAAGCCGGGCACCCCGGGCGACCTGCGCAAGCTGTCGCTGGAGCTGATGGTGCTGGCCGACGTCGGTTTGCTGGGCCTGCCGAATGCCGGCAAGTCCACGCTGCTGGCGCGGGCCTCGGCCGCGCGCCCGAAGATCGCCGACTACCCGTTCACCACCCTGATCCCGCAACTGGGCGTGGTGCGCATCGGGGTCAACCAGAGCTTCGTGATCGCCGACATCCCCGGGCTGATCGAGGGCGCGGCCGAGGGCGCGGGTCTGGGTACGCGTTTCCTCAAGCATCTGGCCCGCACCCGCTTGCTGCTGCACGTGGTGGACGTGTCCCCGCCGGACCCGGAGGCCGATCCGCTGGTGGACCTGCGCACCGCGATCACCGAACTGGAGCACCACAGCGACAAGCTGGCGGCCCTTCCGCGCTGGATCGTGCTGAACAAGAAGGAGCTGCTGGATGCCGACGAACTCGCGGCGCTGGTCGAGCGCGTGCGTGCGGACCAGGGCGAGGCGCATCCGGTGTTTACCATCTCCGCGGTGACCGGCGAGGGCGTGGACGCCCTGCTGCAGGCGGTGATGCGCCATGTCGAGGAGGCCGCGCAGGCGGCGGCCGAGGCCGATCGGCGGGGTGCGACAGGGACGCCGGAGGACAAGCCGGAGGACCCCGCGTGACAGCGTCTGCCACACGGGCGCTCCCCGCCATTCGCCGGGTCGTCGTCAAGATTGGCAGCGCGCTGATCACCGCCGATGGCGCCGGGCTCGACCGCCCGGCGCTGGAGTCCTGGGCGCACCAGATCGCGGCGCTGCGCCGGCGCGGGCTGGAGGTGATCCTGGTCTCCAGTGGCGCAGTGGCCGAAGGCATGCGCCGACTGGGCATGACCGAGCGCCCGCACCAGTTGCATCACGTGCAGGCCGCCGCCGCGGTCGGGCAGATGGGCCTGGTTCAGGCCTACGAGCGCGAGTTCGCCAGCCACGATCTGCATGCGGCGCAGGTCCTGCTGACCCACGATGACCTGGCCGACCGCTCGCGCTACCTGAATGCCCGCAGCACCATGCTGGCCCTGCTCGAGATGGGGACGATCCCGGTGGTCAACGAGAACGACACCGTGGCCTACGAAGAGATCCGGCTCGGCGACAACGACACCCTGGCCGCGCTGGTGGCCAACCTGGTGGTGGCCGACCTGCTGCTGATCCTGACCGACCAGGATGGCCTGTTCGACCGCGATCCGCGCAAGCATGCGGATGCCCGCTTGATCCAGGAGGGCCGGGCTTCGGATGCCGGGCTTCACCGCTATGTGGCAGCCGATTTCGGTCGCCTGGGGCGGGGTGGCATGGCAACCAAGCTGCTGGCTGCCGAACGCGCGGCCCGTTCCGGCACGCATACCGTGATTGCCTCCGGACGCGAAGCGCAGGTGATGGGGCGGGTACTGAAGGGCGAAGCACTGGGCACCTGGCTAAAGCCGGACCGCGAACCGCTGGCGGCGCGCAAGCGCTGGCTGGCGGACCAGCTGCACTCGCGCGGGCAGTTGCAGCTGGACGCCGGGGCCGCACGCGTGCTGCGCGAATCGGGCAGCAGCCTGCTACCGGTAGGTGTGGTCAGCGTCGAGGGGGATTTTCGCCGCGGCGAGGTCGTGACCTGCGTGGATCCGGACGGGACCGCCGTGGCACGGGGGCTTACGAACTACGCGGCCAGCGAGATTCAGCGTATCCGCGGCCAGCGTGCCGATCGCATCGAGGCCGAGCTCGGCTACCTGCTCGAGCCGGAGCTGATCCATCGGGACAATCTCGTCCTGCTCTCCTGACCGCCACCGGATGCTGCTGTCCTGCGTGGGTCTGTGGAACCACAGCTGTGGGAGCGTGCAAGCACGCTCCTACGGGATTTGGGGTGTGCTGACCAGGTATCCGGGTTCCCGGCGGTGGGGGCGGGCACGTTGGTGGGGGTGTGCGTGACGGAGGCCATCCCGGCTCTCCGCCGCGCTGCGGCCGGGATGGCCTTGCAGGTGCTGACCCCAGGCTACCCACTTCCTTCTTACCCCTTCGCGCGATTCCCGTCTTCCTGTTACACGCGATTGTCTGTGTGCCGTCGGTGGTTAAAGGCCGGGAGACCGCGGCTCAGTTGTCGCCGTGTGTGGCGGTGACTTCCAGGTCCAGGCGCCCGCGCGCCAGACGTGCATGCACGCATTCGCCGCTGGCGGTCTGATCCGCGGCGCGCAGGACTTCGCCCTCTGTGGTCTGCAGGATCGCGTAGCCGCGTTCCAGCACTGCCTCCGGGCCCAGTGAACGCAGCTGGCGCGCGGTGGCGTCAAGCTGCCGCTGGCGGGCGACGAGGGCCTGGTGGGTGGCCGTTTGCAGTTGGCGTTGCAGGCGGGCGAGGGCCTCGCGCCGCTGCAGGATGTCGTGGTCCGGGCGTACCCGCACCAGGCGCTGGCGCAGGTGATCCAGGCGCATGCGGGCGGATGCCAGGCGGGTGCCGGGCGAGGCGCCGGCCAGACGCAACCGGGCGTGTTGCAACCGCACCCGGGCGCGTTCCTCGAGGCGCGACCAGGCGCGCTGCAGGCGTTCGCGCTGGTCGTCCAGGCGTTGGGCATCGCGTTCCAGCATTTGCCGCGGGTGGCGGCGTTCCAGGCGCGTATGCAGGGCGGTCAGGGTCTGCTGGTGGCGCGCCACGCGCTGGCCTAGTAGCCCGCTCAGGCGTTCGCGGGCCCGCGCTAGCTGGTGGCGCAGGGTCGCGGCATCCGGGCTGACAGCCTCCGCCGCGGCGGTGGGCGTGGAGGCGCGCAGATCGGCGACGAAATCGGCGATGGTGGTGTCGGTCTCGTGCCCCACGCCGCTGACCACCGGGATCGGGCAGGCGGCGATGGCGCGCGCGACGCTCTCCTCGTTAAAGGCCTGTAGATCTTCCAGGGAGCCGCCGCCGCGGGCGAGGATGAGTACGTCGACCCGGCCCTCGGCCGCAGCCTGTTCCAGGGCTGCGACAATCTGGCCGGCGGCCTGGGCACCCTGCACCGCGGTGGGGTAAAGCGTGACCGGTAGCAACAGCGGGAAGCGCCGCGCCAGGGTGCGTTCGATGTCGTGGCGCACATCGCCCTGGGTGGAGGTGATCACGCCCAGGCGGTGGGTCCAGGCGGGCAGTGGCTGCTTGCGCTCGGCGTCGAACAGGCCCTCGGCGGCGAGCTTTTCCTTCAGGCGCTGGAAGGCGGCCAGCAGGCGGCCCTCGCCGGCCGGTTGCAGGGCCTCGACGATCAGCTGGAACTGCCCGCGGGCGCCGTAGATTCCGGCTCGCCCCTGGATCTGTACGGCGTCGCCGTCGGCAAAGCGGGCGGCCTGGCGGGAGCGCCCGCGGAACAGCACGCAGCTCACCGAGGCGTTCTCGTCCTTCAGCGAAAAGTACTGGTGCCCGGACGCGTATTGACGCAGGTTCGATACCTCGCCCTCCACGCGCACGAGGCCAAGCCCGTCACGCAGCAGGCCGTCGGCACACTGGTTGAGTTCGGTTACGGAAAAGACGGGGGCGTCGCTCATGGGGGGCTCGATGGTTACAGACGGGTGAAGACGCGCTGGAAGACATCGGTGCCGCGCCCGACGGGGTCGACCCGCAGGCGGGCCTCTTCTTCCGCGAGGGCGTGGAACAGGCCGTCCATGGTGTGGTCCAGCACATGCTCGGCCAGGTCCAGGCGGACGTTTGCCAGAAACGGGATGTCGCGCATCCGCGACTCCAGCTCGCGGTGGGTCGTCATGGCCTCCACGGCGTCCAGGCTGTGCTCGATCGCGGGACGCATGGCCTCAGTCAGGCGCGGCCGCATCTGTGTTTCCAGATGGCGGGTGGCGGCGTCCTCGGGCCCCAGCAGGATGCCGCGGGCATCGTCGAGATCGAGCGCGAAGATCGCCCGGATGAAGGGTTCCCGGGCCTGCCATACCGCATCCTCGGCCGCGCGGTTCATGCGCTCCTCCAGGGTGTCCAGCGGCGCGGCCATGCCGAGTCGGCCCAGCGATCGCCGTGTGGTGGCGAGCACCTCGGGCAGGGGGATGCGCACGTCCGGGTTGCCGTAGAAGCCGTTGCGCCGGCTGAGGGTCTCGGAGGCGGCGTGGGTCGCGATGACCAGGGCCTCGTGCACCGCCTCGATCAGCTCGGCGGTCGACAACCCGGCGAATTCCGGTGGCCGGGCGATCAGCGAGCGGAACATGTCCTGACCGAAGCGCCACCAGTCGGCGCGAGCGCTGGACGCAGTGGCCAGGCCGAGGCCGGGGGCCAGCAACAGGGCCAGCGCGGTGCGTCGGGTGATGCGGGCCGTAGGCGCGCGCTCGGGCATGGGTCTCGCCTGGCAGGGGGCTCGGGATGGATTCGCATCCTATCAGGGTGCTGTCCGGGCGTCTGCGCACGGCCCTTGCATGTGTGTCTGTGCTTGTCCCGGAAGGGCCCGAATTCTATACTGAACGGCTATTTATCCGCCCCCGGGATTTTCTCCCTTGCGTCCCGGCGGGCCTGGCCTGGAGTGGTGCATGCGGATACTCGGTGAAGCCCTTACCTTTGATGATGTACTGCTGATCCCGGGGCATTCGAATGTCGTTCCGCGTGATGTCGACCTGAGTACCCGGATTACCCGCGAGATCACGCTGTCCGCCCCGGTGGTGTCGGCCGCGATGGACACGGTCACCGAGGCCAATCTGGCGATCGCGATGGCCCAGGAGGGCGGGCTCGGGATCGTGCACAAGAACATGTCGGCGGAGGCCCAGGCCGCCGAGGTCCGGCAGGTCAAGAAATACGAAAGCGGTGTGATCAGCGAGCCGATCACCATCGGCCCGGATGCGAGCATCGGCGACGTGGTCGCGCTGACCGACGCCAATCACATCTCCGGCGTGCCGATCGTTTCCGGCAACGACCTGATGGGCATCGTGACCTCCCGCGATCTGCGCTTCGAGACCCGCATGAACGCCCCGGTCTCGGAGATCATGACCCCGCGCGAGCGCCTGGTTACCGTGCCCGAGGGGGCCGACCGCGAGCTGGTGCTGGAGCTGCTGCACAAGCACCGGATCGAAAAGGTGCTGGTCGTCAACGACGACTTCCAGCTGCGCGGGATGATCACGGTCAAGGACATCCAGAAGTCCACCGAGCACCCGCATGCCTCCAAGGACGAGCGGGGCCGTCTGCGCGTGGGTGCCGCGGTGGGTGTGGGTGAGGGCACCGATGAGCGCGTGGCCGCGCTGGTCGAGGCCGGGGTGGACGTGCTGGTGGTGGATACCGCGCACGGGCATTCCCAGGGCGTGCTGGATCGCGTCGCCTGGGTCAAGAAGCACTACCCGGACGTGCAGGTGATCGGTGGCAACATCGCCACCGCCGATGCGGCCAAGGCGCTGGTCGCGGCCGGGGCCGACGGCGTGAAGGTCGGAATCGGGCCGGGCTCGATCTGCACCACCCGCATCGTGGCCGGCGTCGGTGTGCCGCAGATCACGGCGATCTCCGATGTGTCCGAGGCGCTGAAGGGCACAGGTGTGCCGATGATCGCCGACGGGGGCGTGCGCTTTTCCGGGGACCTGGCCAAGGCGATCGCCGCGGGCGCCGATTGCGTGATGCTGGGCTCGATGTTCGCCGGGACCGAAGAGGCCCCGGGCGAGGTCGAGTTGTACCAGGGCCGCTCCTACAAGATCTATCGCGGCATGGGCTCTTTGGGCGCGATGCAGCAGGGCTCCTCGGATCGCTACTTCCAGGATCCGAACAGCTCGGCCGACAAGTTCGTGCCCGAGGGGATCGAGGGCCGGGTGCCGTACAAGGGCTCGATCGTCGCCATCATCTACCAGCTGATGGGCGGGCTGCGCTCGTCCATGGGCTATGTCGGCGCACACAACATCGAAGAGATGCGGACCAAGCCGCATTTCGTCCGCGTGACCGCCGCCGGCATGCGCGAGAGCCATGTGCACGACGTGGCGATCACCAAGGAAGCCCCGAACTACCGCATGGACTGACCCGGCCACGATGGCCGGGTATCCCTACCTGACATACTCCCGGCCCGCAGGCCGGGATACCGGATGACCTCATGACCCAGGATCTTCACGCCCACCGCATTCTGGTGCTGGACTTCGGTTCCCAGTACACCCAGCTGATCGCCCGCCGCGTGCGCGAGGCCAGGGTCTACTCCGAGGTGCATGCCTGGGACATGCCGGCGGCCGACATCCGTGCGTTCAATCCCACTGCGATCATCCTCTCCGGCGGCCCCGAGTCGGTGAATGTCGACCAGCCCCCGCGCGCCGAGGACGCGGTGTTCGAGCTGGGGGTTCCGGTACTGGGCATCTGCTACGGCATGCAGACCATGGCCGCGCAGTTGGGTGGTCGGGTCGAGCCGTCGGAGCGGCGCGAGTTTGGCTATGCCCAGGTGCGCGCCCGTGGCCATACGCCGCTGTTGCGTGACATCGAGGATCACACTACGCCGGAGGGCTATGGTCTGCTGGACGTGTGGATGTCGCACGGCGACCACGTGACCGAGCTGCCGCAGGGCTTCCGCTTGATGGCCTCCACCGATTCCGCACCGATCGCCGGCATGGCCGATCCGGATCGCGGCTTCTATGGCGTGCAGTTCCACCCCGAGGTGACCCACACCACCCAGGGCCAGCGCATCATCGAGCGCTTCCTGCACGATATCTGCGGCTGCGCGGCGTTGTGGACGGCCGACAACATCATCGACGACATGGCCGCGCGGGTGCGCGAGCAGGTCGGCGACGATCACGTGGTACTGGGCCTGTCCGGCGGGGTGGACTCCTCGGTGGTGGGCGCGCTGCTGCACAAGGCGATCGGCGACCAGCTGACCTGCGTGTTCGTGGATACCGGGCTGCTGCGCGAGGGCGAGGGTGACCAGGTCATGGCGACCTTCGCTCGCCACATGGGTGTGCAGGTGATCCGTGTGGATGCCGAGGAGCGCTTCATGAGCGCCCTGGCGGGCATCCAGGACCCGGAGGCCAAGCGCAAGATCATCGGCGGGCTGTTCATCGACGTGTTCGACGAACAGGCTGCAAAGCTCGACAACGTGCAGTGGCTGGCCCAGGGCACGATTTACCCGGACGTGATCGAGTCGGCCGACTCCAAGACCGGCAAGGCCCACGTGATCAAGTCGCACCACAACGTGGGCGGCCTGCCGGAGAACATGAAGCTGGGGCTGGTCGAGCCGCTGCGTGAGCTGTTCAAGGACGAGGTGCGCAAGATCGGTGTCGAGCTGGGCCTGCCCACCGAGATGGTCTATCGCCATCCGTTCCCCGGGCCGGGCCTGGGCGTGCGCATCCTCGGCGAGGTGAAGAAGGAATACGCCGACCTGCTGCGCCGCGCCGACGCGATCTTCATCGAGGAGCTGCGCAAGGCCGATCTCTATGACAAGACCTCGCAGGCGTTCGCGGTCTTCCTGCCGGTGAAGTCGGTGGGGGTGATGGGCGACGGCCGGCGCTACGACTACGTGGTGGCCCTGCGCGCGGTGGAGACCATCGACTTCATGACCGCCCGCTGGGCCCACCTGCCGTACGACTTCCTCGACCATGTCTCGCGGCGGATCATCAACGAGATCCCCGGCATCTCCCGCGTAACCTACGACATCTCCGGCAAGCCCCCCGCCACCATCGAGTGGGAGTGAGTGGAAAGACCCGCAATGGCGGGTGCTGACCGGCGTCATAGCGGAGGCTTCAGGATCCTGCTTAGCCCACGGCCGGTAGCACGACTACCGGCCGTGGGGCTACGCCTTGCCTCGGAAGACACGGTGCACTAACGCGAGCGTGTGCATTGATCGGCGGTTACCTAGACTGTGCCGAGGTGGACTTCCTGGAATAAACGGATCCCATGTTCAGACGCATCAGAGCGGGTGACTGGATTGTCGTGGTGTTGCTGCTGCTGCCGGTGCTGGTGGCGTGGCCGCGTTGGTGGCCGCGGCCGGGCGCCGGCGCGGCCGAGGTGCTCTCGGCGCTTGGTCACCTGGCCGGGGTGCTGGGTCTGAGCGCGCTGCTGGTCGGGGCAATGCTGAGCGTGCGCCTGCCGGCCCTGGATCGCTGGTTCGGCGGTTTGCCGCGTATCTGGGCCCTGCACCGGATACTGGGTTTCACGGCGTTCATCCTGATCATGCTGCACGTGGTGTGGCTGGCCTTCGGGGCGCTGCCCATTTCTCCGGCAGCGGCCGTCCGGGTGATCTTTCCGCCCCTTGAACACGGGGCGGTATGGATGGGCTGGGGCGCACTGGCGCTGATGGTGATCTTTCTCGCGCCCACCTTTCAGTTTTTCGGCAGGCCGCATTACCAGCGCTGGAAGCGTCTGCACCTGTTGTCGGTGCCCGCGTTCCTGCTGGCGTTCGCGCACGCGGTCATGCTCGTGGAGCATGCGCTGCTCTGGTGGGGGCTCGCGGCCCTGGCGGTTGCCGCAGTGCTCTGGCGCAAGGTGCTGTCGCCCCGGCTGGGGCGCCATGATTATACCGTCGATGCCGTGACCGCCCTTGCGTCCAACGTGGTGGAGATCACCCTCGCCCCGAGGGGCCGGGCCATGTCGCATGCCGCGGGACAGTTCATGTACCTCACCCCCCACGACCCGGGCCTGGAAGCCGGCCGGGGGGAAGAGCACCCCTACACCATCTCTTCGGCGCCAGGCGAGGACGTTGTCCGGGTGGGCATCAAGGCCCTGGGCGACGCCAGCCGGGCATTGCAGACGGTGACACCGGGAACCGCCGTGCAGATCGAGGGCCCCTACGGGCAGTTCTTCGAGCGATGCGAGCCGCAACGCCGGCAGCTCTGGTTCGGTGGCGGCATCGGCATTACGCCCCTCGTGTCCGGCGCCCGGGCCCTCCAGCGGGAGCCCGGGGCCGGGCCGGAGGTCACCCTGATCTACCTGGCCAATCGACCGGACCGCGCCTATTACATGGACGAGCTTCGGGAGATCGCGCAGGGGCACCCGCATTTCGATGCACAGATCCATTATTTCCAGGATCGCGGCCCCGTGGACGAAGCGTTCATCCGCTCGCATTGCCCGGACCTGGAGGAACGGGAGATCTACATCTGCGGGCCGCCCGGCATGGTGCATCACCTGATGGGGCTTCTAAGCCGCGCCGGTGTACCCAGGGGCCGCATTCATACGGAGGCGTTTGATTTCCTATGACCGTGAACAAGATTGCCTACACCGCGTTCGTGGCCTTCTGCACCGTGATCGTCACCCTTTGGGCCGTCAGCGCGCTGGTCGCGGAGACCCGCGAGACCCACGACGATCAGCGCCTGGTGACGGAACCCGAACTCGCGGCCCACGACAGTGCCGAGAGCTGCTGGAAGGCCATTGATGGCCAGGTGTACGAAGTGACGGACTATATTCCGCGTCACCCCACCTCCGAGGACGTGATACTGGAGTGGTGCGGCCGTGATGCCACCGAAGGCTGGTACAACAAGACGCCCGGGCGTCCGCACAGCCCCAGGGCCGCCGTCATGCTGGAACAGTACCGGGTAGGGCAACTGGCCGATGCACCGGCACCCCAGGCACGGCCCGAGGCTTCAGCGCCCACGCGGGAACCCGCCACCCATCCGCCGGGCCGGGTGCTGCTCGGCCTGTCGCCCGGGACGTACCTGGACGGGCGCTATCGAGGCGTGTTTTCGGACCGGGGCGCGATGCAGGTCAATATCCAGTTCGATCTGCGGGACCATCATTTCCACAACGTCCGGTTCCGGTACCTGAGCTACCAGGGAGTGGATTATCTGGCGCTTGAGGAGCACGAGGAACTTCATGCCGTGATGCGCCAGCACCGTCAGGCCATCGATTACCTCGAAGGGCGGCCGCTATCGGCCCTATTCGATCTCTACGCGCCGGAGGAGGTGGTGGACGACATTGACGCCTTTACCGGCGCGACGCTGAGAGGCAACAAGCTGATCTCGGCCATTCGTGATGCGCTCAACCGCGGCGTCTATCAGTGGCCGTGACATGGCCGAGCGGGTCCGCGAGCTGGGTGGCGATGGCCCTGTGGTGCTAGGTCTGCCCACCGGGAGGGTTTATCGCCACCGGTTCCCCGGGCCGGGCCTGGGCGTGCGCATCCGCGGCGAGGTCAAGAAGGCATACGCTGACCTGCTGCGCCGGGCCGATGCGACCTTCATCAGGGGGGCTCCGCAAGGCGGACCTGTACGACAAGACCTTGCAGGCCTTTGCGGTCTTCCTGCCGGTGAAGTCGGTGGGCGTGATAGGCGATGGCCCACGCTACGACTACGTGGTCGCACTGCGTGCGTCGAGACCATCGACTTCATGACCGCGCGCTGGGCGCACCTGCCGTATGACTTCCTCGACCACGTCTCGCGCCGCACCATCAACAAGATCCCCGGCATCTCGCGCGTCACCTACGACACCTCCGGCAAGCCCCCCGCCACCATCGAGTGGGAGTAAACATCCGCCTGGACACGAATGCAGTGTTTCCCTGGAAGTACCCAGTAGGGTGGCACATTACACCTGTTGGGATGGGGGGTGAGACGTGGCAGTATCGTGGTCTATCGACCCCTAACCACGGAAAACCCGGTTGAAAACGCCTCCCCGCCCCGGAAACGAACAGGAACGGTTGCGAGCGCTGTGGGCAAAGGGGCTCCTGGATACCCCGGACGAGGAGCGGTTTGATCGACTCACGCGTCTGGCCAGGCGGATGTTCGGGGTGTCGATCGCGTTGGTTTCGCTGGTCGACGAGGACCGGCAGTGGTTCAAGTCCCGGCAGGGGCTCGAGGCCCCGGAGACCGGGCGTGACATCTCCTTTTGCGGTCACGCGATTCTCGGGGACGATATCCTCGAAATCCGCGACGCGCGCGCGGACTCCCGGTTTGCCGACAACCCGCTGGTTACCGGGGAGCCGCAGATCCGGTTCTATGCCGGCGCGCCGCTTGTCACCTCTGATGGTTACCGCGTGGGCACCCTTTGCCTGATTGACGGCCAGCCGCGGCAGTTGAGCGAGGACGAGCGCCGATCCCTGCGTGACCTCGCCGATGCGGTCGAGGCGGAAATCGACTCCACTGAACAGCAGGCGCTAAGCGATGCCCTGGAAGGCCTGCGGCGGCTCGGCGAGGCCATCACCCGTGCCCAGTCGGAGTTCATTCGTGATACCGACGAGGACCGCAGGCAGGCCTTCGACGGACTGCTTGCGGACATCCTCGAGCTGACCCACAGCGAATACGGCTTTATCGGGGAAGTGCTGTACCACCCGGAAGGGCTTCCTTATCTCAAAACCTATGCCATCAGCAATATCGCCTGGGATGATGCGACCCGGGCCTTCTACGCGGCCAATGCGCCCCGGGGGATGGAGTTCCACAACCTGGAGACCCTGTTCGGTGCAGCCCTCACCAGCGGCGGGCCGGTGATCGCCAACGACCCCGCCCGCGACCGGCGCAGCGGGGGGCTGCCCGAGGGACATCCACCGCTCGAGGCCTTTCTCGGCATCCCGATCGAGCATGGCGGCGAGCGGGTCGCCATGCTGGGGATTGCCAACCGCCCCGGTGGCTACGACCAGAGCCTGGTGGCGTTTCTGCAGCCGCTGCTGGTCACTCTGGGGCAGTTGACCGATGCGGCCCGCATCCGGCGCCGGCACCGCGCCGACCAGGAAGAGCTGGCGCGGCTGTCGCGGGTGGCCAGCGAGGCCACCAATGGCGTGATCATCACCGATGCCGAGGGCCGGGTCGAATGGGTCAATGACGGTTTTACGCGGCTGAGCGGTTACACCCTGGACGAACTGCGCGGGCGCAAGCCGGGCAAGCTGCTGCAGGGCGAGGGGACGGATCCGCAGGTAGCGGCGCGGATCGGGGCGGCAGTGGCGCGGGGCGATCCCTTTCAGGTCGACATGCTGAACTACCATCGGGATAACCGACCGTACTGGGTTCGCATCCAGGGCAATCCGTTGCGCGACGAGCACGGCAGGTTGCAGGGCTTCATGGCGATCGAGTCCGATGTGACCCGAGAAAAGGAGGACGCGGAGCGCATTCGCGAAAGCGAGCAACAGTTTCGCTCGCTGGTCGACAATATCCCCGGCATTACCTATCGCTGCCTGCCGGACGACGACTGGACCATGCTCTACATGAGCGACCAGGTGGACCCGCTGTCAGGCTATCCCGCGAGTGAGTTCATCGACAACGCTGTTCGTAGCTACGCCAGCGTGATCCATGGCGACGACCTGGCACGGGTGAAGGGGGCGGTCGACCAGGCGCTGCGGGCCGGGACCGACTGGGTCGTCGAATACCGGATCCGGCATCGTGACGGCGGTATCCGCTGGGCCCAGGAGCGCGGCTCGGCGGTTCGCGACGACGCGGGGCGGGTGTGTTATCTCGATGGCTTCATCCTGGATGTGACCCGGGATCGGGAAAACCGCGAGCAGCGCCAGCGCCAGCTGGAGGCCTTTGCGGCCCTCAACGACATCGCGTCGATGACCACGCTGGGGCTCGGCGAACAGCTCGAGCGGGCATTGCAGCTGGGAACGGATTTCCTTGGGCTGGAACTGGGTATCGTCAGCCGCATCCGGGGTGACGATTACGAGGTGCACGCCTGTGTCGCACCTCCCGGTACCGCTCTGGAGCCTGGACAGCACTTTTCCCGGAGCAGGACCTATTGCGACCTGATCTTCGCAAAAGGGGAACTGGTGGCCATCGACCACATGGCGGCCTCCGGGCATCGTGGGCATCCGTGTTACGAGCAATTCGGGCTGGAGGCCTACATTGGCGTGATTGTGGAGGTGCAGGGTGAACGCTATGGCACCCTGAATTTCTCGTCGGTGCAGCCGCGTCCGGTTGGGTTCAGTGATGGCGAGCGCATGTTCGTGCGTCTGCTGGCGCGCTGGATCGGTTCGGCGATCGAACGCGACGCGGCGGCGCGCGCGCTGAGACTCAGCGAGACCCGTCTGCGCGGGTTGTTCGAGCTATCGCCGGTCGGCATTGCCCTGAACGATTACGCGACCGGGGCCTTCGTGGACCTCAACCAAGCCCTGTTGCACCCGACCGGTTATACCCGCGAGGAATTTATTGCCCTGAGCTACTGGGACGTCACCCCGCTGGAGTACGAGCCAATGGAGCGCCAGCAATTGGAGCGCATGGAGGCGACCGGTCGTTACGGCCCGTTCGAAAAGGAATACATCCGCAAGGATGGCAGCCGCTATCCGGTGGTCCTCAACGGGATGGTGGTCCACGACAACACCGGGCGCAAACTGATCTGGTCGATCATCGAGGATATCTCGGAGCGCAAGCGCATCGAGCGCATGAAAAACGAGTTCATCTCCACGGTCAGCCATGAGTTGCGCACGCCGCTCACCTCGATCTCCGGTTCCCTGGGCCTTGTGACGGGTGGAGCGGCAGGGGCGTTGCCGGAGCGGATGCAGGCGATGCTGGAGATCGCTCACAAGAACAGCAAGCGCCTGGAACTGCTGATCAACGATCTGCTGGACATGGAAAAGCTGGTGGCCGGCAAGATGCGCTTCGAGAGGCGCGAGCAGCCGCTGTTCCCGTTGCTGGAGCAAGGCGTGCGCGACAACCAGGGATATGCCGAGCGTTACCAGGTGCGCCTGGTGCTGGACGCGGAGGACGATGGGGCCCGGGTGGTGGTGGACGCCGACCGTCTGCAGCAGGTACTGGCCAATCTCCTCTCCAATGCGGCCAAGTTCTCGCCGGAGGGCAGCGAGGTGAGGCTGGCGGTGGATCGGGACGGGGAGCGGGTGCGTGTCTCGGTGAGCGATCACGGCCCGGGGATTCCGGAGGCGTTCCGCGAACGCATCTTCCAGAAGTTTTCCCAGGCCGATTCCTCCGACAGCCGCCAGAAGGGCGGCAGTGGTCTGGGGCTCGCGATTACCCGGGAACTGGTGGAGCGCATGGACGGCGAGGTCGGGTTCGACTCCGTCCCTGACGAGGGGGCGACCTTCTGGTTCGAGCTGGGATGCCACCTTGATGAGGCCCGCGGATGAGGCCTTTGTGGTCAGAGCCGGTGGGCCGTGGGCTTGCGACGTTGGCGCTGGCCCTGCTGGCGGTGGCCGGCAATTACTTCCATCTGCCGCTGCTGTTCGGTCTGGACTTCATCTTCGGTTCGATCGCTGTGATGCTAGCGGTGCTGCTGCTGGGGACGCTGCCAGCGGTGATTGTCGCGATCGCCGGGGGGCTCTACACCCTGGTCCTGTGGGGCGTTCCGTATCCGATGGTGGTGTTTGTGATCGAGGCGTTGGTGGTGGGCCTCGTTTACCGGCGCTGGCTGCACAATGTGGTTGTGGCGGACCTGCTGTACTGGCTGGTGATCGGCGTTCCACTGGTATTGCTGTCCTATCGCGGCCTGATCGGGATGGACTGGGAACCCACCACCATGATCGCCCTGAAGCAGGCGGTGAATGCGCTGTTCAACACACTGATCGCCAGCTTGCTGGTGATGCTGTGGCGGTTGTCGGGTCGCGGCGCGCAGGCCTCCCGGCTGGGCAGGCCGTCGCTCGCGAGTCTGTTGTTCCACGCGATGCTGCCGGTCACCCTGCTGGCGGGCCTGGTCCCTATCCTGCACGAGGGCTATCAGCAGCGCGACGGGCACGAGGCCTTCATGGTCGAGCGCCTGCAGGAACGCGCCGAGAATCTGTCCGAGCGGCTCGCAACCGATTACCGCGAGGGACGGGTCCGCTATGACTACCATCTGGGGCGGGTGCAGACGCGCGAGGACCTGGGGCTTGCGATTGTGTCCCCGGAAGGTCGGGTGCTGGCCAGTCGGGGCGACGTCCGCAGCGTGCTGGAGGCGTCGGACGGCCAGGTGGAGCCCCGGGACCGGGAGCTTTCGATCTGGTTGCCGGGCGGTTCGATGTCGGCCGTGGGTCGCTGGGGACAGGGTTCCTACTTCGTTGACGCGCCGGTGGGCCCAGTGCCGGATGTCGGGCAGGTGTATGCGGAGATGCCGGCGGCGCCGGTGGTCCGGGCGCTGGAGCAGCAGCGCGTCGAGCTGTTTGCTCTGCTGACGATAATCGTGGCCCTGGCCATCCTGGTCTCGGCCGCCTTGAGTTATGCCATCAGCCGTCCATTGCGCAAGCTGGATGCGGTCAGTGCAGGACTGAGTTCGGACATTGCCGCGGGGCGTTCGCCGGTACTGCCGGAAAGCCGGATTCTCGAATACGACGGCCTGGCCGGGACCCTGCGGGAGATGTCGCGGCAGCTGGTGGCCAGTTTCCGCCAGCAGGCACAGGCACGTAGTGAACTCGAGTCCGAGGTGTGCGCGCGCACCTCGGAGCTTGCGCAGACAGCCGATCAGTTGCAGGCGGTTCTGGCGGCCGCGTCGGAATTCGCCATTGTGGTGACCGACCGCGATGGTCTGATCACCCTGTTCAATCCGGGTGCGGAGAAGATGACGGGCTATGCTGCCGACGAAATGGTTGGCAAGCAGTCACCCGCCCTGTTCCATGTGCCCGAGGAAATCGCCGCGCGCGTGGCGCAACTGAGCGCCGCCAGTGAACGGCCGATCGAAGGCTTCCGGGTCTTTACCGAGGTCGCGGATCGCGACGGTGCAGAAACCCGGGAGTGGACCTTTGTGCGCAAGGACGGCGTGCGCATCCCTGTTTCCCTGACGGTGACACCCCAGACCGACAAAAAGGGAAATATCAACGGCTACCTGGGTATCGCCGAGGACATCACCGAGCGCAAGGCGGCCGAACAGGCCCTGCGCGAGAGCGAAAAACGTTTCCGGGATGCCACTCAGCAGTTGACGCTGGCCACCGAGGCGGCGCATCTGGGTGTGTGGGATTTGAACCTCACCACTGGACGACTTGACTGGGATTCCGGAATGTTCCGTCTTTACGGCGTGTTACCCCGCGATTTCGGTCACCATGCCGATGACTGGAGGCGCGCATTGCTGCCCGAAGACATGGGGCACGCAGAAGCCAGCCTCGAAACGATCCTTACCCGTCCCGGGACACCCCGCGAGTTCACGTTCCGAATTCGTCGGGGCGATGGGGCGATACGTCATATTCGCGTTATGGCACAGGCGGTAACCGATGCGGCAGGTGTTGTCGTGCGGGCGATTGGCGTGAATGAAGACGTTACCGAGCGTATGGAGGCGGAGCGGGCCCTGGCGGAGCAGGCGCTTCGTACCCAGACGATTATCGATAACATCGTGGACGGGATCATCACGATCGATCGCGATGGGTTGATCCAGTCGTTCAACCCGGGTGCAAGTCGAATCTTCGGCTATGCGCCCCTTGAGGTTGTCGGACGCAATGTGAGCGTGTTGATGCCCGAGTCTGATCATGAGCGTCATGACTCTTACCTGCGTAATTACCAGGCCACGGGGAACCGGCGGGTGATTGACACCACCAGGGAACTGCAGGGGCGCCGCAAGGATGGGACCGTGTTCCCGATGGAACTCGCCGTATCGGAGGTCACGCAACACGGTGAGCCCCTTTATGTCGGTATGGTGCGTGACATCACCGAACGCAAGCGGGTGGAGCGCATGAAGAACGAATTTGTCTCCACCGTCAGCCATGAACTGCGTACCCCCCTGACATCGATTTCGGGGTCGCTGGGTATGCTGGCCAGCGGCGCCCTCGGCGAACTGTCGGGAAAAGCAAACGAAATGGTGACGATTGCCCAGCGCAACAGCCAGCGTCTGACGCTGTTGATCAACGATCTTCTCGATATGGAGAAGATCGCGGCGGGCAAGCTGCACTTCGAGATGCGCGCACAGCCGCTCCAGCCGCTGCTCGAGCAGGCGCTCGAGAGTCATCGGGGCCATGGTGCGCAGCACGACGTTAAACTGGTGCTCGATGGTGACGCGTCCGGGGGCGCGGTTCGGGTGGATGACCAGCGCCTGCTGCAGGTGATCGCTAATCTGCTGTCGAACGCGGTGAAGTTCTCGCCCCCGGGCGGGACCGTGCGGGTGTCGG
This sequence comes from Thioalkalivibrio sp. AKL12, assembly GCF_000377925.1. Classification (NCBI taxonomy): domain Bacteria; kingdom Pseudomonadati; phylum Pseudomonadota; class Gammaproteobacteria; order Chromatiales; family Ectothiorhodospiraceae; genus Thioalkalivibrio; species Thioalkalivibrio sp. AKL12. The sequence continues at coordinate 126,401 of NZ_KB898893.1, read as the reverse complement.
CGCAGTCAGTGAGCGCGCCGACCGAAGGCGTCCGGGTCAGTGTGGCGGATGACGGGCCGGGTGTTCCGGACGATTTTCGCGAGCGCATCTTCGGGAAATTCGCGCAGGCGGATGCCTCCGACAGCCGAGCGAAGGGCGGGACGGGGCTTGGCCTCGCGATTAGCCGGGAACTGGTAGAGCATATGGGCGGGCGTATAGGCTTTGACTCCGTGGAGGGCGCGGGAGCGACGTTCTGGGTCGAGTTGCCGCTTGCCCGCGACGCGAATGTCAATCCATCCGGTTCAGAACCAGGGTCTGCCGCCGGCCGTTACGCCACGGGCCCGTAGCGGTTCACCCCAGGGGAGTAGAAAGTGTCCGAGTTGCAACGCATTCTCTATGTCGAAGACGAGCCGGATATTCAGGCGGTTGCCGAACTGGCCCTGGAGACGGTGGGTGGTTACACCGTGAAGACCTGTGCTTCGGGCGAGGAGGCTGTACGCGATGCCGAGGCCTTTGCACCGGACCTGATCCTGCTGGATGTGATGATGCCCGGGATGGATGGTCCCACGACCCTGGAGGCCCTGCGCGGGATTCCGGCGCTGGCCGGGGTGCCGGTGGCCTTCATGACCGCCAAGGTGCAGCCCTCCGAGATCGAACACTACAAGTCACTGGGGGCGCGTGACGTGATTGCCAAGCCGTTCGACCCCATGACGCTCTCCGATGAGGTGCGGCGGATATGGCAGGGGGCGGCATGACGCCGGATACCACCGAGCAGGCCCTTCAGGCCCGTCTGGAACAGCTGCGTGCCCGGTACCTGGAGCGGCTTCCGGAGGAGCTGGCCGGGCTGAACACGCTTCAGGGCAGCCTGACCGGACAGGAACAGGATCGCGAGGTGCTCGACGAGCTGCAGCAGCGTCTGCACAAACTGGCGGGGTCCGGGGGGAGCTTCGGCTGCGCGTCGCTGAGCACGGCGGCCCGTGTGCTGGAGCAGCGGATCGGGGGCTGGCTGCAGGCGAAGGGTTCGTCGCTGGATGCGCCGACCCGGCGGTCCCTGGCGGACGAGCTGGCGGCCCTCGCGCGTACGGTGCCCGAAAGCCCGGAGCGCTCGGCGGTCCGGCGGATGCCGGATGCACGGAGTGCCTCCGACAACGCCATGGCCATCTGGCTCGTCGAGGACGACGCGGAACTGGCCCGCCAACTCAAGCAGCAGCTGGATTCCTTCAACTACGAGGTTCGGGTGTTCAAGGGCATCGACGCGCTCCGGCGTGCGGTGGAAGATCAGCAGCCGGATCTGCTGCTCGTGGACGTGATGCTGGAAGATGGTCGCGAAAATGCGACCGAGCGACTGGTGGACTGTCCGCAGGTCCAGGCGCTGGATTGCCCGCTGATCTTCCTCTCCGCGAATGATGACTTCCCGTCGCGTGTGCGCGCGGTACAACTGGGCGCGCAGGGGTATTTCCTGAAACCGTTGGATGTACCCCGCCTGGTAAGCCGCATCTCGCAGATCTTCCAGGAGCGCCACGCGCCGGCGCAGCGAGTGCTGATCGTGGACGATGATGCCGATCTTGCCGAGCATATGCGGCTGGTACTGACCGCGGCCGGGATGGAGGCCTGGGTGCTGGACGCGCCGCGCGAGATCATGGAGACGATCGCCGCGTTCCGGCCGGAACTGGTGCTGATGGATCTGTACATGCCCGAATACGCGGGCACCGACCTGGCGGGGGTGATCCGCCAGCACGAGGCCTACACCCATCTGCCGATTGTCTATTTGTCCGCGGAAACCGATATCGAGCGCCAGATCGACGCCATGGGCCGGGGCGCGGACGACTTTCTGACCAAGCCGATCTCCGACCTGCAGCTGGTGGCGGCCGCGCGTGCGCGGGTCGCGCGGGCTCGCCAGCTGGAGGAGCGGATCAACAAGGACAGCCTGACCGGGTTGCTCAAGCACGCCAGTATCAAGGAGGCCGCCAACCGGGAGGTGCTGCGCGCCCGCCGGATCGGTCGGCCGGTCACGCTGGCGATGCTCGATATTGACCACTTCAAGGTGGTTAATGACACATACGGGCACGCCGTAGGGGACGTGGTGATCAGCTCGATCGCAACCTTGCTGCGTCAGCGCCTGCGTCAGTCCGATATCATCGGCCGCTACGGCGGGGAAGAGTTCGTCGCGGTGCTGCCGGAATGCGAAGCGGAGCATGCCCGGCGGGTGCTGGAGGATATCCGCCGGAACTTTGCGTCACTGGATTTCGGCCGCAAGGGCGAGCGCTTCGGTTGCACCATCTCCATCGGCATGGTGTGTTCGGCCGACTACCCAGACCAGGACGGCCCCGAACTGCTGGTCGCCGCCGACGAGGCGCTCTACAAGGCCAAGCGCGGTGGTCGTAATCAGGTCCAGCAGGCGTTCCCGGGGTCCGCACCCGACGTCACGGATTGTTGAAGGCGGCGGGCCGGGCTGCCGGTATGTCCCGAGGTCTCTACGACGTGACGAGCAGGTAGGTCGCGGCTCCGGTCACGCCGAGCACGATCGCCACCGTGACCAGGCCGACCCCGAGCAGGGCACGGCTTGCGCCAGGGGTGGCATCTCCCGGGTTGGAAGCGGTGGAGCTCGCAGCTACGCCGTGGGCGGTATCGCGGCCCTGGCGCAGCAGGTCCAGCATCGCGTCGATGCGGTCGTTGTCGAAGGCGAAGGGGTCGAACTGGCGCTGGCCGAAACGTTGCAGCAGCTGCCGGACGTCCACGGCCGCTGGAACGTATTTCATCGACCATTCCCCGAAGCCGGGGTCGTCCAGTGACTGTTCGCGCAGCACACGGACCTCCTCGTGGCGTTCGTCGCGGCGGATGCGGTCGAGGGTTTCCCGTACCGCATCCGGCTCGCCCTCCAGGCACTGGAAGAAGTGGCCATCCCCGTAATACAGCGCGCCGACGATGCCTTTGCGCGGGTTGTTCTGGCGCGACTGCATCAGGATGCGACCGACCTCGGGTTCGATGCCCTGATTGGACGTGTTTTCGCGAAACGTGGCGCGCGAGGCGTAGACGAGCTGGAGAATGGCGGGCATCGGGCGTCCTTCCTCGGGAGGTAAGGAGAAGACCGCCCTCACCGCGCGGGGTTCATTCAATCATCTGGTTGACGTGTTCCAGACCGATCGCGTCGTCTTCCCAGTTCAGGCGGGTGGTGCCGGGCTTGGCGGCCAGGCGGCGGATGGCCGCGACCGAACTGCGGTCGATATGGGCCAGTCGATGTCGGGTGGCGCTGTGGCTCTCGATGTTGGCGGCCTGCAGGATGTCGCTGTAGTTGACCGGTTCGCCTTCCTCGGGCTCGCGCTTGAGGTTCTCGTGGTCGGCCACCGCACGGATGATCTCCGGCTCGAAGTTCCAGTTCTTCAGCATGGCGCGGCCAATGGCCACGTGCGCGGCGTCGGCCGCGGCCTGCAGGGCGCGCGGGTCCTCGTAGATCTCCGGGGTCTTTTCCGCGCGGCGCAGGATCGGGATCATGCCGATGTCGTGGACGAGGCCGGCGAGCAGGGCGGTGTCGGGGTCCAGGTGCGGGTGGCGGCGGGCCAGCAGGTAGCTGATGATCGCCACCTCCAGGCTGTGGTTCCACAGCTCCTCCATACGCACGCGGATCATCTCGTTCCCGCTCTGGAAGACCTCCTTCATGGACAGCGCAATGATCGTCTGGCGGGCGCGTTCCATACCCAGGCGCGTGACCGCGGAGCGGATGGTCGCGCAACGGGTCAAACCACGGTAGGCCGGGCTGTTGGCATGGCGCACCAGGCGCGAGGCCAGGGCCGTGTCGCGCGAGATCAGGTTGACCAGATCCGCGATGGAGCTGGATTCGTCCTGGGTGATGAACAGGGCCTGCACCGAGACATCGGGCAGGGTCGGGATCTCGATCTGGTGACGTTCGAGATCCTCGCGCAGGCGTTCCAGGAATTTTTCGACTTCCGCTCGGGTGGCCAAGGGCAATCCGTGTCCGGCTGGGAAATGACGCTCCGATTATGCCATACCGCGCCCTCGCGGACGGGGGATCCGCGCCGGTTGACGGGCCGCTGGCCCCTGCCGATGATGAAGGGAGCCGACAGGAGGTCGTGATGCGCCGATTCGTGCTGGATACCAGTGTCTTTACCAACCCGCATGTGGCCGGGCAGTTCGGCGAGGATGCCGAAGACATCCTGCGGACCTTCCTCACCCTGGCGCGCCATTGCCCCGCCGAGTTCTACATGCCGTTGTCGGTGTACGAGGAGTTTCGTGGCATGCGCGACCTCGAGGCCATGGCGGCCGATTTCGAGACCGTGGTCTGGGTGCGCTCGCCGCGACGCTTCGCCCTGATGCTGCCGAGCGACATCCTCTACGAATTCATCGACGAGGTGCGTACGCGGATTGACCGCGGCCTGCGCATTGCCGAGGAGCATACCCGCCAGGCGGGGGCGGCCGAATCGCTCAAGCCCGAGCTGATCACCCAGCTACGCGAGCGTTTCCGCGAGGCGATGCGCAAGGGGCTGGTGGATTCGCGCGAGGACGTCGATGCCGTGCTGCTGGCGATGGAGCTGGACGCCGAGCTGGCCAGCGCCGACGAGGGCATGCGCAAGCTGGGCAACCGTATGGGCATCAAGCTGGTCACCGCCGACTACCTGCGTCGGGTGATGGAGAACCTGGCCGAGTCCGGCGGCCACTCGCGCGAGCTCTGAGCGCTTCCCGGGTTCAGTCGTACTGCCGGTCACCGGCCAGGGCCGAGGCCAGGGTGCCGGTGATCCGGTCGAACAGGCGCTCGAACTCCAGCAGCCAGTAGCCGTTCGCCTCCTGGCGCGGCGTGTCCGGCAGGAAGCGCACATGGCGTCCGCCGGTGGCCTGCATGTGATCGATGAAGCGCTGGGCCCCGGCACGCTCGCGGAACCGACAGCGGTAGGTGTGGCCGACGCGTCCCTCGCGGCGGCTCTTGTCCACCGCGGACGCGAGCCCGGACAGCAGGGCCGCGCCCAACTCTCGTTCCACGGCGACGCGATCCTTGGGCGGATGTTCGGCGAGGAAGATGGCCAGGCGGGTCAGACGGTTGGTGAAGTACTCCGGCGGCAGGTCCAGTAGCTGCTCGGAACACACGCGGATGTCGTTGATGCAGGAACCCCCGGCCACGTACTTGGCGCGGTGCTCGCCATCCGCGGTCTTCAGTACTAGGCCCTCGGCACCCTCGGCATCCAGTTGCCGGATCAAGCGGCCCAGGGCCTCGGTGTCTGCGGGCGTGAACCGTCCATGCAGCGGCGCCGGTGGCAGGTCATGGCGCTCCATCAGTGCAAACTTTTCGTCCTGCGGCACAAAGCCCGGCTGGCCGAGCCGCATCAGGTCGAACACGAACAAGCCGACGTCGTCCGCGACGCGCGGGGTGGAGCCCTCCAGATAGGGCGTGTCCGGCCCGGCGATTTCCGTGCAGAGCACCAGATCGGGTTCCGCCTCGAACACCGCGAGGTCCACGAAATCCGGCACCCGGTCGGTACTGAATGCACAGACAAACCCGCCCCGGCTGAAGGCGACGACCCGGCCTTCCCAGCGCAGGATGCGCACGTTGAAGCCGTCGATCTTCTCCTCCGCCCAGAACGGCTGATCGAACTGGCGCGGCAGGCCAGCCTCCAGCGACTGGATGCGCCCGATGGCCGGGTAGCCGGGGACCACCGAGCCATCCGGAAGCACCACGGAACCGCGCGGGTAGTGATTCACCGGCTCCAGCAGCCGGGCGTATTCCAGCCCGTCGAACGTCAGGGCCTCGGCCCGGTGGTTCGCGATGGCGTCCTGCAGGGTTTCGCCGTCGATCATGCGTTCTCCGGTTCCAGCGTCTTGCGCAGCCCCTGGATCTGGTCCTCCAGGGCCTCGGTGTGGCGGCGGGCCTTGTCGGCCTGGGTGACCAGGCGTCGCGCCATACTGATGATGCGGAGTTGGCGTTCCATCTCGGTCATGCTCAGCGAGCCGAAGGTGCCTTCGCGCAGCAGGGCTGCCTTCAGTTCGGCATAGGCCGTCTCCACCGTGCTTACGGCCTCGGTGGCCGCCAGGTCTCTGCCGTTCTCGCTTTCCAGGTTGGCGAGATCCAGGGCGCGGATCGCTTGCTCCTGCCAGGCGCGGCGCTGTTCGCTGACGATCGGGCGTTCCTCGCCGGTCGAGTGGCGGCGAAGCTCGGCGATCTGGTCGGCCAGCACCGCAGTCTCGCGATGATAGCGGGCGATACGTACCGCCTCGGCGATGCCGTGCCCGACCGCCTCGGGCATCGGGTGGTTGGCCGTGCGGGCGGCGAAATCGCTGATGGCAGTGGTCAGCTGTTCCACGGCGGCGCGCCGTGCGTCCAGGGTGCCCGCGGCCGGCGGGTCCGGGCGCAGGGCCTCGCGCGCCATGGAGTGGCTGATGTCGGCCAGGCGCTCGGTTTCCTGCAACAACGACTGCAGCGCCAGATCGGGGACGCCCCCGCTGTGCTTGTCGAGAAAGCGCGGCTGGGCGATGTCTTCCTCCCGGGTACGGAAGCGCGTCTGCAGAAAGCGGATCATCGGCGGGGCGACCGGAACCATCAGCGCCACGCCCAGCAGGTTAAAGGCGGTGTGGAACAGCGCCAGCAGCACCGCGGGGGCCGGGGCCTCGCCGGTGCTGCCCCAGATCCAGGCGATCGCGGCCAGGAACCACGGCAGGATCAGCAGCGCAACGAGCGCGGTCAGGCCGTTGAACATCACGTGCGCGGCGGCCACGCGTTTGGCGTTCGGGGTGGCACCGATGACCACCAGCAGGGCCTTCACCGTGGTGCCGAGGTTGGCGCCGATCACTGCGGCGGCCGCGGCTTCCAGCGGTACCGCGCCGCTCATCGCGGCGGTCAGGGCCATCGCCATTGACGCGGACGAGCTCTGCATCAGCACGGTCAGCAGCGCACCGATGCCGACCATGATCAACAGCCCGACAAAGCCCGGTCGCGCCAGGGCGGAGAGGTCGAAGGTCGCGCTCAGGCCCTCGAAGGCCTCGCGCAGCACGTCGATCCCGAAGAACAGCAGGCCGAAACCGGCCAGGGCCAGACCCAGGTAGCGCGGGCGTGCGGCCTTCATGAACAGGTAGAGCAGGGCGCCGATGCCGATGGCCGGCAGGGCGAAGGCCTCGATCCGGATATTGAAGCCAATCAGGGCGACCAGCCAGCCGGTCATGGTGGTGCCGACGTTGGAGCCGAAGATCACCCAGACCGACTGGCCGAGGGTCAAAAGCCCCGCGTTGGCGAAGCCGATGGTGGCGACGGTGACCGCGCTGGAGGACTGGACCAGCGCGGTCACGCCCATGCCGGAAGCGAGCGCGCGCGGGCGAGTCCGCGTCCAGACGCCAAGAATATGCTGCAGGGCCTTGCCGCCGGCGGTCTTCAGGCCGTCGGTCAGCAGCGTCATGCCGAGCAGGAACAGCCCGAGACCGCCGAGGAAGCCGGCGATCAGGGCGTAGGTGCTGACGGCTTCGGCCTCCGGCATGCGAGCGGATTACAGCGTGATGGTCTCGCCAAAGGCCGGCACATGGGCCTCGGCGCCCAGCTCGTCGCGCAGGCCGGCGGCCAGCGCCTCGCGGGCCTCCGGCTCGCCGTGAACCAGGTGGAACACCGGCTGATCGCGAAAGCCACGTGCCCAGTCCAGTAGCTGAGTGCGCCCGGCATGGGCGGAGAAGCCGCCCAGAGTGTGGACCTTCGCGTTGACCGCGACCTCGTCGCCCAGCAGCTTGACCCGCTCGGCGCCATCGACCAGCCGCCGTCCCAGCGTCCCCGAGGCCTGGAAGCCGACGATGACCAGGTGCGCCTCGCGCCGCCACAGGTTGTATTTCATGTGATGACGGATGCGCCCGCCGTTGCACATGCCGGCCCCGGCGATGATGATCGCGCCGCCAGTGATGCGGTTGATCGCCATGGATTCCTCGACCGTGCGACAGACCTGCAGCCCGGGAAGGTAGCCACTCGGGTCGCCGTTTGCGGCCTTGTGCAGGCGCTCCATATCCTCGCTTTTCAGGGACTTGTGAAGCCGGGCGTAGAGTTCGGTCACCTTGATCGCCATCGGGCTGTCGAGGAATACCTTTTGCTGCGGCAGACGCCCGGCGTGGTGCAGCATGCCCAGGTGGTAGAGGATCTCCTGGGTGCGCCCGACCGCGAAGGCCGGGATCATCACGTTGCCACCGCTGGCGGCGGCCTCCGCGAGGATCTGCGCGAATTCCTCGATGGTCTCGTCCATGGGCCGGTGGTCGCGATCGCCGTAGGTGCTTTCCAGCAGCACGTGATCCGCGTGTTCCATCCGCGCGGGTTCGTGCATCAGCACGGCGTCGGGGTTGCCGAGGTCGCCGGAGAAGACCAGGTGCCGGTCGCGCCCGCCGGACGGCACGATCAGGTCGACGATCGCGGAGCCGAGGATGTGCCCGGCATCCCGGAAGGTCAGCCGGATGTCGCCGGCAATGGTTTGCGTGTCACCGTAGGGCACGGCCTTGCAGAGTCCCAGAGTGGTCGCGACGTCGTCGATGTCGTAGACCGGCTCGACCAGGGGCTTGTCCGCGCGCCGGCGCCACTTGTTCTCCCACTCGATGTCCTTGCTCATCACGAAGGCGGCGTCCTCGAGCATGATCTCGAGCAGCTCCTCGGTCCCCGGTGTGCAGTAGATCGGGCCGCGGTAGCCGTCGCGAACCAGCTTGGGCAGGAGCCCCGAGTGATCCAGGTGGCCGTGGGACAGGACGACGGCGTCGAGTTGCCCGGCGAGTTCCGCGAGCGATTCGCGGTTGGCCTCGTCGGCGTCATTGCCGCCCTGATGCAGGCCGCATTCCAGCAGGATGCGGGCGTCGTCGGTCTCGAGGAGATAGCGCGACCCGGTGACCTCGCCGGTCGCGCCCTTGAAGGTGAGCTGTGCCATGTCTCGAAGTGTACGCACGGAGCGGGCTCTGTGTGCAACCGTGCGGGGGTGGTTCGTTGACCGGGATCAATTCCGGTTGCGATCCGGTCTCGCGGCGGTTGACCCGCTGGCGGCGGCGGGGGAGGCTGAGGATCTGTGGATACAGGAGACGAGGGGATGCGGCTGATCAGTCCTGCCTTCCGTGACGGCGAAGTGATGCCGGTCGAGGTGTCGGCCCGCGATGCCAACGAGCTGCCACCACTGGAGATTCATGAGGTTCCGGATGGCGCACAGAGCCTCGCGCTGATCCTCGAGGACCTGGATTCGCCGCTGGGCGAGGTGACGCACTGGCTGGTCTGGAACCTGCCGCCAGACACGCATCGGGTGGACTCGCTGCATCTGCCGAGTCAGGGGCGCGTGGGCCTGGATGCCTTCGGCAAGGCCGGGTATCTGGGCCCGATCCCGCCGGAGGGCTGCCACCACTATCGTTTCCGCCTGCTCGCCCTGGATGAGGCGCTGGATCTGGCGCCGGGTGCGACGCGCACGCAGTTCGACGTCGCGGCCGAGGGGCATGTGCTGGCCAAGGCCGATCTGACCGGCGGGCTTTGTGCGGGCACCCCGGACTCCGACGCGTCGAACTGATGCCCATCCCCGGACTGAAGCCAGGCCGTTCATCATGAGCCAGTACCGCCCGGAAGCCTTCTTCTCCACGGTCAACCCCACCGTGTTTACCGCCTCCGCGATCATGGTGGTGGTGTTCGTTGCCTTCGGGGTGGCCTTGCCGTCCACCGCCAGCATGGTGTTCGATGGCATCCACGGATTCATTACCGAATACCTCGGCTGGGGCTACCTGCTGGTGGTCACGTTCTTCCTCGGGTTCCTGGTCTGGCTGGGGTTCAGCCGCTACGGCGCGATCCGGCTGGGGCAGCCGGACGACCGGCCGGAATTCGGGTTTGCCGCCTGGTTCGCGATGCTGTTCTCGGCCGGCATGGGCATTGGCCTGGTGTTCTGGAGCGTGGCCGAGCCGGTCCTGCACTATCAGAACCCGCCGATCGGTGATGGCGAGACCGCTGAGGCCGCGCGCCAGGCGATGGTCTACACCTTCTTCCACTGGGGGCTGCATGCCTGGGCGGTGTACGTGGTACTGGGGCTGTCGGTGGCGTATTTCAGCTTTCGCCACCGCCTGCCGCTGACCATCCGCTCGATCTTCTACCCGCTGCTGGGGGATCGCATCTACGGCCCGATCGGGCACGTGATCGACATCCTCGCGGTGTTCGGCACACTGTTCGGGCTGGCCACCTCGCTGGGTTTCGGGGCGATGCAGCTCAACACCGGGCTCAACGTGCTCGTCGACATGCCGGTCTCGCACTGGTACCAGGTCGGCATCATCACCGCGATCACGGCGGTGGCCGTCTTGTCGGTGCTCTCCGGACTGGATCGCGGGCTCAAGTGGGTCAGTGTGTTCAACCTGGTGCTGGCGATCAGCTTCATGCTGTTCGTGCTGTTCGCCGGCCCGACGCTGTTCATCCTGCGCTTCCTGCTCGACTCCACCGGCGGCTACTTCCAGCAGCTGATCGAGCTGAGCCTGCATACCGACGCGATCGGCGGCTCCGAGTGGCAGAAGGACTGGACCATGTTCTACTGGGCCTGGTGGATCGCCTGGTCGCCGTTTGTGGGCATATTCATCGCGCGCATCTCGCGCGGGCGTACCATCCGCGAGTTCATCGTCGGCGTGCTCGCGCTGCCCACACTGTTCGTGTTCGCCTGGATGGCGATCTTCGGCGGCACCGCGCTGCACATGGAGCTATTCGACGAGGGCGCGGGCATCGCCGCTGCGGTCGCCGAGGACACCACCGTGGCCCTCTACGCGACCCTGGCCCAGCTGCCGTGGACGACCTTCGCCTCCGGGATCGCCACGCTGCTGATCGCGACCTACTTCATCACCTCCTCGGCTTCGGGCACCTACGTGGTGGATGCGCTGATCTCGCGCGGGTCGAAGCACTCGCCGAAGCGCCAGCGCGTGATCTGGGGCATCACCGAGGGGGCGGTGGCCGCCACGCTGCTGATCGTCGGCGGCGAACGCGCGCTGGACAGCCTGCAGACCGGCTCGCTGACCGCCGGGCTGCCGGTCGCGATCATCCTGGTCTTCTGCTGCTTCAGCCTGATGCGCGCCCTGCGCCGCGAATACCGCGTCGAGGGCGTGGAGCCGCCCTGGCGCTGAAGGCTACGCGTGGCCGTCCGGGAGCGTGCGGAGCAGGTGTTCGATCTGCTCCGGCTTGATCCCGGCGATGTCCTTGATGGGCAGAGTGACGGCAAAGCCGTTGCCCAACTGGCTCAAGTCCAGTTCCGTGTCCAGCTGCTCCAGCATGCGTCGGGCCAGTCCGGCCTCCAGGACCATCAGTAACACCTTGCGGCCGGACGAGTCTTTCAGGTCCATCACCGGGTTGCGCCGCAGCTGGGCGATGCCCTGACCGTCCAGCAGGGTCAGTCCGGCGGCTCCGACACGCTGAACAATCTCGATGGCGCGATCGGCCTGACTGCGAGGGACTACGGCGACGAGCAGAACGAATTGCATGGCGAAGTCTCCGGCGTTCGGAACGTGTCAGGGCGTATGCGTCAGGTGGCCGACGAATTCCATGCCCTGCAGCGCGGCGGTATCCAGGGTAAAGGCCAGTCCGTTGTAGGGCTGAAACAAGTCCATCTCCAGGTTCAGACGGCGGGCGATGCGTTCGGCCTGCTCGGTCTCCAGTTGCCATACACAGACCGATTCGTTGCCCTGGTAGGTCACACCGAGGAAGGTCATATGCTCGGGGAAGCCGAGGCCCGAGCCGTGCAACACCGTGCCGTCCGCGCCGCCTTCTTCGTTGGCGATGGCCAGGGCCTGTTCTTCGCGGTCCTGGTCGATGATGGCCACCAGAAAGGTCTCCGCCATGAGGCGTCTCTCCCTGCTGCGGTTCGCGTCAATTACCGAGGTAGCGGCGCAGCACCCGCTGCCACTCGTCGGATTCCAGAATCTCGAGGATAGCCACGTTCATCGGGGCGCGCAGCGGCGAGCCCTGGGGCAGGGCCAGGGCATAGTCCTGGCGCAGGAACTCGACGGGTAGCACCTCCAGTTGACCGGCGAAGTGTTCGCGCACCTGGTAACGAAGCAGCGGGGCGTCATAGACCATCGCGTCGGCGTGCCCGTTGGCGACCGCGTCGAGGGCGGACCTCAGGTCCGCGTGGTCGCGGTAGGCGAAGCCCTGGTCGTCCAGCCAGGCGGCGGCACTGGAGCCGCCGATGGTGGCGATGCGCTGGCCCTCCAGGTCGGAGACATTCTGGATGCCGGTATCCAGTGAGCTGACGGTCAAGGTGGTGGCGATTGCGGCGGTGAAGGTGGAAACCAGGATCAGGGCCGCGAACATCCAGACCAGCGCGATCGCGCGGCCGGGCAGGGTGCGCGGGGCCTTGTCGCCGTAGCCGACCGTGGTCATGGTGACGGCGGCCCACCAGAAGGCCGAGCCCAGCCCCTGTGCGGAGCTGCCGCCGAACTCGTCGGCGTTGCGGTGACGCTCGAACAGCCATAGCAGTGCGCCGACCAGCAGGAGCAGGCCGGCGAGCGCCAGTATGATCATCAGGAATGGCACCGAGATGAATGCCCGCAGGGCGCCGGCGACCGGGTTGCCCTGCTGGGGCACGGCAATGGACAGCCCGGTGCTGTAGTACGGATGGGTGAAGTCGACGCGCTCGGCGCGCTCGGCGGTCGCGGTGAGGGCCGCGACCGAGACATCGATGCGGTCGTCCCCCAGGCCTGTGATCAATTCCTCGAGGCTGACCTCCTGGTACCCGTAGTCCAGTTCCAGGCGTTCCGCTACCCGTTCCCAAAGCTCGATCGCGATACCGGTCGGGGTCGCGTCGGCCGCGTCCGGGGCGATCACGAACGGCGACACAAAGCGGGTGCCCACGCGCACGCTGGAATCGAGGTCTGCGGCGCTGGCCCCCGTCTCCTGGGCCTGGGCGGCGGGGATTGCCAGCAAGGCGGCGAGCAACCAAAGGGCCGTGGCGAGCAGTGCGGAGGGCGCGATCAGGGAGCGGGGCATGCGAGCTTCCGGTGGGGGCTTGGTCGTACCATAACCGGTACGCTGTCACCGTGGCAGTCCGCGTTGCCGCGTCAGGAGATAAGCCCATGCGGGACCCGTTTGCCAACTGGATCGAGGCGCCATCCCGGTCGAATCCGGGCGACGCAGCGGATATCGGGTTCATGCTGGACTGGGCGAGTGCCGAGGCCCGTCACCGCGAATGTCTGTTTCTGCCGAGGCTGTTGCCGGAACGGGACCACTGGCCGGGTGATCTGGGCACAGCCCTGCACGCGCTGGGAGTGGGGGCGGTACACGAGGCCTCGCGGGCGTCAGCCGCGGTCCTGGTCCCGCCGTCCGAGATGGATCGGGTGCGGGAGCTCCCGGGGTCGGCGTTCAATCGCGGCCTGCGCAGGCATCGCCGGGTGGAGCCCCGTGCGGGTCGTTTTTATCCGAGGGCGTTCATTGCCGGCCATGCGGGCGTCGAGGCCGGCGATCGCGAGCTGTTCCGGGTCGGGGCGCTGGAGGAGGACCGCCTGGTGGCGGATCTGAACCATCCACTGGCGGACCATGAGCTGCGGTTGCAGGCGCGGGTCATGGCCCGCCACGCCCACGGGCGTGATGACGACCACTCGGTGGATGTGGCCCGGCTGCTGACGGCCCGCGGGCCGGGCATGCAGGCGCGCTGGCGCGGACGGCCGACCGACTTCTGGACCGACGGCGCGCTGGCACGCGAGGATCCGGACCCCGATGCGGCGTTTTATGCCGAACCGCGCCGGGTACACCACCTGGATGCCACTGCGCGCGCCGAGATCGCCGCGCTGTATGGCGCTTGCATCCCGGCCGGTGCGCGGGTGCTCGACCTGATGAGCAGCTGGGAGTCGCACCTGGACCGGGTGGAGACGCCGGAAGCGGTGATCGGGCTGGGCATGAACGCGCAGGAGCTGGCGGACAATCCCCGTCTGACGTCGTCCCTGGTGCACGACCTGAACCTCCGCCCGGAACTGCCGTATGCGGCGGGGAGCTTCGACGCCGTGGCCTGTACCGCGTCGGTCGAGTATCTGACGCAGCCGGAGGCGGTGTTCCAGGCAGTACGCGAGGTGCTGAGGCCGGGCGGGGTGTTCGTGGTGACCTTCTCCGACCGCTGCTTCCCGACCAAGGCGATCGCGGTCTGGGAACGCCTGTACGACTTCGAGCGCGTGGGGCTGGTGCTGGACCTGTTCCTGCGCGCCGGTTTCACGGATCTCGCGACCTTTTCCCTGCGCGGCCTGCCGCGGCCGGCGGATGATCCCTATGCCGGACGGCTGGAGCATGCGGACCCGGTGTTTGCGGTGTGGGGTTATCGATGGGACTGAGGGATGGGCCTTTGCCGACACGGGCGGAGGCTTCGCGGGCAAGGCCGCTCCAGCAATGGCAGGGCTCGCCGAGCCGAGGCAGCCTGCCGGAAAGCGATCGGACCGGACTCGGTTCTCAGGCTGGGCAGGTCTGGCCCCCCGAAGAACGTTTTAACCGGTAAACTGCGCGATGATCCCGGGAAACGCCGATTCATCGGCGTTTCCCGGCGGCACAAGGAGGTGCCGCCGCAATCGACCACCGCAGGGGGTTGATTGTGAAGCAAGCTGCAAACCGCGTTTGCAGTGCAGCGTGCGCTGAGAAAGCCAGGATGGCTTTATTCAGCGCTTCCTTGAAAAGTTGCCCGCGCCGCGGGCCGGACCAGTGGGGAGCGCATGGCCGCAAGCAAGGCCAAATCCGGGGGCAAGGGCAGCAAAACGGCAGAGCCGGCCGCACCGCCGAGCCTGAGTGGGCAACTCCTGCGTGGTCTGCGCGAGGGTGCACTGCTGATCTTCGGCATGCTGGCGCTGTATCTGCTGGTGGCGCTGGCGAGCTATCACCCGGGCGATGCCGCCTGGTCGACCACCGGCGACGGCGAGGGTCTGCGCAATCTGGGCGGCACCACGGGCGCCTGGTTCGCCGATATCGCTTTCCATCTGCTCGGCTATCTGGCCTACCTGATTCCGCTGGCCGTGGGCGGCATTGGCTGGTGGCTGTTCCGGCACCGCCGCGAGGCGCAGATCGCCAGCCCCATGGAGCTCACCGTGCGCGGGCTGGCGTTGATCGTGGCGCTGATCGCCGGCTCGGCCCTGGCCGCGCTGCACCTGATGCCGGGCGGGATGCCGGTGCATGCCGGCGGCATCCTCGGCGACCTGTTCGGCGGCTGGGCGGTCGCCGGGCTGAGCCTGGTGGGCGGGACACTGGTCCTGCTGGCGCTGTTCCTGGCCGGGGTGACCCTGTTTACCGGGCTGTCCTGGTTTCTGCTGATGGATCGTCTCGGACAGCTGGCCGTGCGTGGCTGGGAGCGTGCCCGCGTGGCGATCGACTCGGCCCGTGACCGCCGTATCGGCGCCCGCGAACGGGCCGAACGCGAGACCCGGGTGGAGAAGGAGCGCAAGCGCACCGAGAAACGCACGCCCTCGCGGGTGGAGCCGCGTATCGAGGCGCCGCCACCCAGCCCGCGGGTGCAGAAGGAGAAGCAGGTCCCGCTGTTCTCCGAGGGGACGGGCGCCGATCCACACCCGCCGCTGGCCCTGCTGGACGAGCCGCCGCCGCCGCCCGACGGATTCTCCGAGGAGTCGTTGCAGGCGCTCTCCCGCCTGGTGGAACTGAAGCTGAAGGACTTCGGGGTCGAGGTCGAGGTGGTCGCGGTGCAGCCGGGGCCGGTGATCACCCGCTTCGAATTGCAGCCGGCGGCCGGGGTGAAGGCCTCGCGCATCTCCGGGCTGTCCACCGATCTCGCGCGTTCGCTGTCGGTCATGGCCGTACGCATCGTCGAGGTGATCCCGGGCAAGTCCACGGTGGGGCTGGAGATCCCCAACGAGAACCGCGAGATCGTGGCCCTCTCGGAAATCCTGCGTTCGGATCTGTTCGACTCGAACAAGTCGCCGCTGACCATGGCGCTGGGCAAGGACATCGGCGGCGGCCCGGTGATCGCGGATCTGGCAAAGATGCCGCATCTGCTGGTCGCCGGGACGACCGGTTCCGGGAAATCGGTGGGCGTCAACGCGATGCTGCTGTCGCTGCTGTACAAGTCCACGCCGGAAGACGTCCGCCTGATCCTGATCGATCCGAAGATGCTGGAGTTGTCGGTCTACGAGGGCATCCCGCATCTGCTGTGTTCGGTCGTCACCGACATGAAGGATGCCTCCAACGCCCTGCGCTGGGCGGTGGCGGAGATGGAGCGGCGCTACAAGCTGATGTCGGCGATGGGTGTGCGCAACATTGGCGGCTTCAACAAGAAGGTGCGCGATGCCCAGGCCGGCGGCGAGCCGCTGAAGGATCCGTTGTTCAAGCCGGAGGAGGCGATCACCGAGACCGAGGCGCCGGAGCTGGAGCCGTTGCCGTTTGTTGTGGTTGTGGTCGACGAATTCGCCGACATGATCATGGTCGTGGGCAAGAAGGTGGAGGAGTTGATCGCCCGGCTGGCGCAGAAGGCCCGCGCCGCCGGCATCCACCTGATCCTGGCCACCCAGCGTCCGTCGGTGGACGTGATTACCGGGTTGATCAAGGCGAACATCCCTACCCGTATCGCCTTCCAGGTTTCCTCGCGCGTGGACTCGCGCACCATCCTCGATCAGATGGGTGCCGAGCACCTGTTGGGTCACGGCGACATGCTCTACCTGCCACCGGGCAAGGCGATGCCCGAGCGCGTGCACGGCGCGTTCGTCAGCGACAACGAGGTGCATCAGGTGGTCGAGTACCTCAAGTCCACCGGCGAGCCGGACTACAACGACGCGATCCTCGACGAGCCGGAGGCGGGTGCGGCCAGCATCCCGGGGCTGGAGTCGCCCGAGGGGAACGGCAACGAATCGGACCCGCTCTACGATCAGGCCGTGCAGGTGGTCATCGAGTCACGCAAGGCCTCGATCTCGTTCGTCCAGCGCCGGCTGAAGATCGGCTACAACCGCGCCGCGCGCATGGTCGAAGACATGGAGGCCGCCGGCCTGGTCAGCCAGGTACAGTCGAACGGCAATCGCGAGGTCCTGGTTCCCGGCCCGAACGACTGAGCGCCCCGAACCCGAGGGCGTGGTTGGTGTCCATGTCCCTGATCGCGTGACGCGGTTCGTCATCCCTGTGCAGCACATTCACGCCGGGTTAAGCCTCGCGGCGCATCATGAATCGCATACTCATCCATCCTGGAGACTGCATGAACGCTCGTCCCCTTACGTGTCCGGGCGCCCTCTGGCGGGCCCTGTCCCTTGGCCTGGTACTGGCCTTGACCGCCGTTCCGGCCCTGGCCGCCGACCGCGGTATGGAGGATGCCCGCGCGGCGCTGGATCGCTTTGTCGATGGCCTGGAAAGCTTCTCCGCCGAATTTACCCAGACCGTGCGCGACGACACCGGCTACGTGCTGCAGGAGTCCGATGGCCGCATGCAGCTGGGGCTGCCCAATCGCCTGCACTGGGAGGTGACCGAGCCGTTCCCGCAGACCATCGTCTCCGATGGCGAGGACCTGTGGATGTACGACCCGGACCTGTCGCAGGCCACGGTGCGCCCGCTGGGGGATGCCTTCGACGCCACGCCGATCGCCGCGATCACCCAGCCGGAGCGTCTGGACGAGCACTTCCGCATGTCACTGCGCCCGGTGCCGGGCGGCGATGCCCTGCGCCTGGTGCTGGTGCCGCGCAACGAACAGGCCGACTTCACCAGTCTGGACCTGGACCTGACCGCGGATGGCGACCTGACCCGCATGGCCTTCCGCGACATCTTCGGACAGGAGACCGTGATCCTCTTCCACGAAACCGAACGCAATGGCGAACTCGACCCGGGCGTGTTCACCTTCGACCCGCCGGCCGGGACCGACATCTATCGGCCTTGAGCGAGGTCCGCTCGCGGGTTATCTGCCACAAAGCGCACAGAGGCCACGGAGAAAATCACTAAGCTTTCAGGTGCGTAGGATGCGTTGAGCGCAGCGAAACGCATCGGTCGGAAGGCGGCGATATTCCGGGTGATCGATGTTGATGCCTTTCGCTTTGCTCAACGCATCCTGCACATGGGCTGTGATACCCCCTTGGGTTGTCTCCGTGCCCTCCGTGGTTCAATAGTCCTTCTTCGTACCTTCGCGCACTTCGTGGTGAACAAGGCTCTTCGGCCCGAGGGGTTACAATCCCTGCATGAGTGATTCCCCCGAAGGCGATCTGTTCGGCCCCGATCCGGACGTGGCCTCGCCCGAACCCGAACCGGCCCCGGTAGCCCTGGATCCCTCGGCGCCGCTGGCCGAGCGCATGCGTCCGGCGCGTCTCGACGAGATGGTCGGCCAGGACCACCTGGTCGGCGCCGATGCCGCGCTGCGCCAGGCGATCGAGCAGGGCCAGACCCCGTCGATGATCCTCTGGGGCCCGCCCGGCTGCGGCAAGACGACGCTCGCGCGGCTGGTGGCGGCGGCCGGAGCCCAGCGCCTGGTCACGCTGTCCGCCGTGCTGGCCGGGGTCAAGGACGTCCGTGCGGTCGTCGAAGCCGCGAAAACCCGCCGCCGCAATGGTGTCGGGACGCTGCTGTTCATCGACGAAATCCACCGCTTCAACAAGGGCCAGCAGGATGCGCTGCTGCCGCACATTGAGGACGGCACGCTGACCTTCGTCGGCGCGACCACCGAGAATCCTTCGTTCGCACTCAACAGCGCGCTGCTGTCGCGCGCGCGGGTCTATCGCATGGAGGCGGTCGGGGCGGAGGCCATCGAGGCCCTGATCGACCGGGCCCTCAATGACCCCGAGCGCGGTCTGGGCGGGCGCGGCCTGACGCTGGACCCGGAGGAGCGTCAGCGTCTTGCGCGCGCCGCCGATGGCGATGCCCGGCGTGCCCTGAACTGGCTGGAGACCGCCTCGGACCTGGCGCGCGATGGCGCCATCACCGGCGACGCGCTGCGCGCGGTGATGGGGGCGCAGTCACTGGCCTTCGACCGTCAGGGCGATGCCTTCTACGACCAGATCTCCGCCCTGCACAAGTCAGTGCGCGGGTCCGATCCGAACGCCGCGGTGTACTGGCTCACCCGCATGCTGGATGCGGGCTGTGACCCGGACTACCTCGGTCGCCGCCTGCTGCGCATGGCCTACGAGGACATTGGCCTGGCCGCGGTTGGCCTCGGTGCGCGGGTGCTGGTGGCCTGGCAGACCATGGAACGTCTGGGCCGGCCGGAAGGCGATCTGGCGCTGGTACAGGCAGTGATCGAACTGGCCTCCGCACCCAAGAGCAACAGCGCCTATGCCGCGCTGAACGGCGCGCGGGCCGCGATCCGCGACAGCGGCAGCGCGGGCGTGCCCCTGCACCTGCGCAATGCCCCGACCGAGCTGATGCGTGCCGAGGGCTTCGGTGCCGGGTATCGCTACGACCACGACGAACCGGACGGGTTTGCGCGTGGACAGGTCTATCTGCCCGAAGGGCTGGAAGAAGCGCGCTTCTATAGTCCGCGCCGGGATGGTACCGAGCGCGCGCTGGCGGAGCGTCTGGAGCGTCTGCGCGGCGGCGGTGAAGATCCCGGGGACCGGGGTGACGGGGTGACATGAGGATTCGACATCACAAGAGCTGGCTGACGGTCGCGGCGATCCTGTTCGGGGTCTCGCTGGCGTGGATCCTGTTGACCACCGAGTGGCCCAGCCTCGGCGTTCCGCTGGGCGAGCTGGAGGTCTGGCTGCTCAGCTGGGGCCCTGGGGCCTACCTGGTATTCGTGCTGGCGTTTGTCGTGCTGGCCCTGTTCCCGCTGCCGAGCACCTTCTGGATCCTGCTGGGCGGGGCCTTGTTCGGTCCCTTCACCGGTGGCGCCCTGAGTCTGCTGGCGGCCACCGTGGCGGCGGTCATCGCCTTCATGCTGGCCCGTACCTGGCTGCAGCCCTGGCTGGTTCCGCGCATGGGGCCGCGCAGTACCCGGCTGCGCGAGGATGTGGAGGCCGAGGGCTGGCGCGTGGTGGCCCTGACCCGGCTGGTACCGGTGTTTCCGTTTGCGCCCACCAACTATGCCCTGGGGCTGGTGCGCCTGCCGCTGCCCGTGTTTGCACTGACGACGGTGGTGGCGCTGATCCCGGGCCTGTTCGCCTATGCCTGGCTGGGGCATGCCACCCGCGAGGTGGCCAGTGGTGCCGACAGCGGGGTGCAACTGGGTCTGGCGCTGCTCGCGGTGCTGGCATTGCTGCTGTTGCTGCCGCGCCTGGTGCGGCGCATCTGGCTGGGACAGAAGATGCTGCGCTCGGAGTCAGACCCAGGCGAGCAGGACTCCGAGGCCCAGGGCGAAGAACAGCAGCGCGGCGAGCGCGCGTAGCAGCCGCAGCGGCAGGTGGCAGGCGAAGCGCTGTCCCAGCCATACGACCGGCGCATTGGCTACGACCATGCCGATGGTCGAGCCGATCACGACCAGGATCAGGTTGTCGAAGGTCGCGGCCAGCGCGGCGGTAGCCACCTGCGTCTTGTCGCCCATCTCGACCAGGAAGAACAGCACCGTGGTGGTCCAGAATACGCCGTGTTTCGAGGTGGCCGGCAGCTCGTCCTCGCTATCCGGCACCAGCACCCAGGCGGCCATGACGATGAAGCCGATCCCCAGCCCCCAGCGCAGCCACTCGTCCGGCACGCTGGCGCCGACCCAGACGCCGGCCAGCGCGGCGAGGAAGTGATTGGCCAGGGTCGCCACCACGATGCCCCAGATGATGGGCCAGGTCTGCTGGTAGCGGCAGATCAGGAGCAGCGCGAGGAGTTGGGTCTTGTCGCCCATCTCGGCGATGGCGACGATGACGGTGGAGACGAGCAGGGCTTCCATGATGGTCTTCCGGGCCAGGCGGCCAATGCGGGCAGCGGTGAGGCCAGGGGGTTCCCGGGCCCGCCGCGTCGCGCCCCCCTGAAGCAGGCAAAAGTGTAGAAGGCGGCCCCGTTACCGGCAAGAACGGGCTGCGCCGTGCGCGGGCCTTGGGTAGGATGCGCGCGATGAAAGCCTTCGTACGCTGGGTCGATCGCGCACCGCTGTGGCTGTTTGCCCTGTTGGTGGCCACGCTGGGCCTGGCCCCCTGGATCCCCGAGCCGCATGTCGCGGAGAAGCTGCGCTGGCTGCTCGCCGGCGAGCTGACCCGGGTGCGGGACATCCTCGACCTGGTCATGCACGCCATCCCCTGGCTGTTGATGGCCTTCAAGCTCTACCGGACCAGCGTTACGGTTAGGGGCAGGCCCTGATCCGAGTGTTTCTCCGCAGCTTGTGGGAAATCGACGCCGGGCGTGCCTGCCGCTACGGTTGCAGCACGTTTCAAGCACTCAGGAGAACTCCATGCGCTTTATTGTTGCTGTCACCGCCGGTACCGACGACCCCACCCGTGCGACGCTCGGCATGATCGCCGCCAACGTGGCCAAGCAGCAGGGCCATGACGTGACCGTCTGGCTGCAGGGCGAGGCCGTGAACATCGCCAACCGCAATGTCTACGACAAGATCGTCGGCCACAACATGCCGGCAATGAAGGACATCGTCGATTCACTGGTCAGTGAAGGCGTCCCGTTCTGGGCCTGCGAGGCCTGCGCCAAGGGCCGCGACGTCGGCGAACACAATTTCCTGCCGAACGCCGAGATGGCCGGCATGGGCCAGTACGTCCAGGCCGTCGCCGACTTCGACCGCTCGATGAGCTTCTAATCGTTCATCGTTGCTCGCGGGCGGGGGTGTGATCCCCCGCTCGTTCTGATCTCCCGCCCCTGCCAGTGCCCCGAACTGGCACATTGCATGCTTGTTTGTTCCGCGAGGCATCCGCGGATCATGAGCATGAGTCAGAATCTCCCCCCGAATACCCTGTCCCCGAGCGTTTCGTATGAAGAGGCCATTGGCGACTTCCTGGTCGCCTCGCGCAAATGCGAGGTAGTGAGCCTGGAGCGCCTGCTGGAGGCCGTGCAACTGGTCGGGTGCATCCGTGCCCTGGTGCATCAACTGCAGCGTGAACGCGGCGCTTCCAGCCTCTGGATCGGCTCGGCTGGCCAGCGTTATGCCGAGGAGCTGGGGCAGTATCGAACCGAATCCGACACCACGGCGGCGGCCTTTCGCGAACACCTTGATGGCTGGTTACAGCCGGGGGCCTGTGCCCACGCGCGCAGCCGGTTGCTGGGGCGTATGGCACTGGCCCTGCACGGGCTGTCCGGGCTGCCCAGCCTGCGCGAGGAGGTCAACGAGCGCACGCTTTCGCCGATGGAGGCGATGCGCGGATTCAGCGAACTGATCCGGTCGCTCCTGGCCGTGGTATTCGAGGCAGCGGATTCGGCTACTGACCCGGAGGTCTCCGGTGCGTTGGTCGCTCTTTTGAACTTCATGCAGGGCAAGGAGCTTGCGGGTCAGGAACGCGCGATCGGTGCTGCGGGCTTTGGCCAGGGCGTGTTTGACGGCGAGCTGCGCCAGGCCCTGTTACACCGTATCGATGCCCAGGAACGTTCGTTTCGCATCTTCTCGGAGTTTGCCCCGGAATCGGCCTGCGGCGCCTGGCGTCAATTACAGGGCGCGAGCTTCGCCGCCGAGGTCGAGCGCCTGCGCCGTCAGGCCTGCACCCAGGCCGATGGCCAGCCGGCCCCGGCCCGGGCCGAGGCGTGGTTTGCCTGCACGACTGCGCGTATCGACGCGATGAAGGAGATCGAGGATCGGCTGGAGATGCACCTGAACGAGTGCTGCTCCGCGCGCATCGTGGCGGATCGCGCGGACCTGGGTGCGGTGCGTGACCGTATCGCGCAATTGGCCGAGTCGGAGTTGCGCGACAGCGTGCCGTATGCGGTGTTCTTCGGTGCGCCCGAGGGGCTGGATTCCGACGGCGTGGGCGGCGATAACCCGCTCAATGTGCCGATCGTCGGACATTCGGTGATGGACCTGGTGCAACGCCAGGCCAGTCGTCTGCAGTCGGTGGAGGACGAGCTGCAGGCGGCGCGCCAGGCCTTGGCCGAGCGCAAGACGATTGAGCGAGCCAAGGCACTGCTAATCCAGCATCGCGGCCTGACGGAGGACCAGGCCTACAAGCTCCTGCGCCAGACTGCGATGAACCAGAACCGGCGTCTGGCCGAGGTGGCCGAGGCGACCGTCGCCATGTCTGACCTGCTGGGGAAGGGCCTGTAGGAGCCGCCTTGGCGGCGAAGCCCCTGCCCGCGCCGGACTTTGGCAGGGGCTTCGCCGCCAAGGCGGCTCCTACGGCGGGTTAGGTCGCCCTCTGGCAGCGCACTATTGCAGGTCAACTGCACCGCAAGTGCGCCCCAGGCTGGTGCCTCAGGGATCGGCTTCCGGACTTCGGGCTTCCCGCAAGCGTTCGACCCGGTGTTCGAAACCATCCGATTTTTCCGCGCCACGTGGCGATTGTTTCCCGCATGGTCGCCTAGCAACGGCTAATTGGCACACCTCCTGCAGGAGTATGGGCAAGACGAGCCAACGGCGGTTCGTCGCCTGACAACAGGGAGACCCGATGACCGGGGCTCCCGTGAGACTGGACAAAGGCGTCCATCACCCGGCTGCACAAGCGGCCGGGCTGATGCGACGCCTTTTTTCGTTTTTGGGATGTGTTTGCTGACAAGGGGAGTGAACCCGTAATGACCGATCAAACGAACGACACGAAGAACACCTCCGGCCTGTCGCGCCGGCGTTTCCTGGGCGGCATGGCCGCCGGAATCGGCGCCACGGCAATGGGCCTTTCGGGCGCGGCGCCCTGGGGCTATGCGAAGGCCGGCAATGGCAAGCCGGAGACCACCGAGGCGAAGCTCGGCTTCATCGCGCTGACGGATGCCGCACCGCTGTTCATTGCGTTGGAGAAGGGCTTTTTCGCCGCTCACGGCATGCCCGATGTGCAGGTGCTGAAGCAGTCCTCCTGGGGCACGGTGCGCGACAACCTGGATCTGGGGTCGCAACGCGGCGGAATCGATGGCTCGCACATTCTCACGCCAATGCCCTACCTGATCCATCGCCGGGGCACGCCGATGACGATCCTCGCGCGACTGAACCTGGCCGGGCAGTGCATCTCGGTCGGGGACGAGTACGCCGACCTGAAGGTCGGCACCGACACCACGGAGTTCAAGGGCGCCCTGGCCGAGAAGGCCGCCGGCGGTGACGACATTCGTGCGGCGATGACCTTCCCGGGCGGGACCCATGATCTGTGGATCCGCTACTGGATGGCCGCCGGCGGGATCGATCCGGACCGCGACATCGCCACCATCGTGGTCCCGCCGGCGCAGATGGTTGCCAACATGCGCGTCGGGTCCATGGACACCTTTTGTGTCTGCGAGCCGTGGAACATGCAGTTGATCAATCAGGGCATCGGCTACACCGCCAACACCACCGGCGAACTGTGGCACAACCACCCGGAGAAGGCGCTGGGCATGCGTGCCGACTGGGTGGAGGCTCATCCGAACGCGGCGCGCGCCCTGACCATGGCGGTGATGGAGGCGCAGATGTACTGCGAGGACCCGGCGAACAAGGAGGAGGTCGCCGAGATCTGCTCGCGCCGGCGCTACATCCACGCCCCGTACGGCGACATCATCGACCGCATGCAGGGGAACTTCGACTACGGCACCGGCCGCGTGGTCGAGGACCACCCGGACCAGATGCGCTACTGGAAGGATCACGCCTCCTATCCGTTCAAGAGCCACGACCTGTGGTTCCTCACCGAGGACATCCGCTGGGGTTATCTGCCGCCGGATCTGGACATGCCGGCGCTGGTGGACGAGGTCAACCGCGAGGACATCTGGCGCGAGGCGGCCGCCGAGCTCGGTATTGACTCCGCCGACATCCCCGAGTCCACCTCGCGCGGCAAGGAGGCCTTCTTTGACGGCAAGGTCTTCGATCCCGAGAACCCGCAGGCCTATCTCGACAGCCTGGACATCAAGGCGATCGCGTCCTGACGCGGCGGCCCGACGACACCCGAAAAAAACGATTCAAGAGGATTCCGCCATGAGTGCCATTCTCGACCGCACCATGACCTTCGGCTCCGGGCGCGATCGCCCGGTGGTCGAGGCATCGCCCACCCGGCCCGTGGCCCGGAAGGCCACCACCATTGCGGCCAGGCCCCAGCCGCGCCCCGGGGCAGATCCCGGGGCCTGGGCCCGGCGCCTGCGCAATACTGCCGCGGTCGTGGTGCCGCCGGTGGTCGTCACGGCGCTTTTTTTGCTTATCTGGGAGATGATGGCGTCCTCCCCGGGAGCCGTGTTGCCCGCCCCGAGCCAGGTGATTACCGACACCTGGGAACTGATCGTCAATCCCTTCTATGACTACGGCGGCAACGACGTCGGCATGGCCTGGCAGTTGCTGGCCAGCCTCGAGCGCGTGGCCTATGGCTATGCGCTGGCGGTGGTCGCCGGCATTGGCCTGGGCGTGCTGGTGGGTCAGTCCACCTGGGCGATGCGCGGACTCGACCCGCTGTTCCAGGTCCTGCGTACCGTGCCGCCGCTGGCCTGGCTGCCGATCTCGCTGGCTGCGTTCCAGGCCAGCAATCCGTCGGCGATCTTCGTGATCTTCATCACCGCGATCTGGCCGATCATCATCAACACCTCCGTCGGTATCCGGAATATCTCGCAGGACTACGTGAACGTGGCCCGCGTGCTGCGCCTGAACGGCTTCGAGTACTTCACCAAGATCATGCTCCCGGCCGCCGCGCCGTATGTCTTTTCCGGTTTGCGCATCGGGATCGGTCTCGCCTGGCTGGCGATCGTGGCCGCCGAGATGCTGATCGGTGGTGTTGGTATCGGTTTCTTTATCTGGGATGCCTGGAACGCCTCCATGCTCAGCGACATCGTGCTCGCGCTCGTCTACGTCGGCCTGGTCGGGTTCTTCCTCGACCGTCTGGTTGCCATCGTCGGCAACTGGGTTACCCGTGGCACGCAGGCCGGCTGAGCCGGCCCCTTACAGGAGAAACATCATGACCAGCTATCTCTCCATCGAACATGTCCACAAGACCTTTGGTGAAGGGCCTTCGGCTACCGAGGTGCTGCGCGACGTCGACCTGCACGTGGACCGCGGCGAGTTCATCTCCATCATCGGCCACTCCGGCTGCGGCAAGTCGACGGTGCTCAACATCGTCGCCGGGTTGCTGGAGACCAGCACCGGCGCGGTGATCCTGGACGGCAAGGAAGTGAGCAAGCCGGGACCGGATCGCAGCGTGGTGTTCCAGAACCACTCGCTGCTGCCCTGGCTGACGGTGCGCGACAACGTCGCCCTGGCGGTGGACAAGACCTTCAAGGGCACCAAGTCGGCGGCCGAGCGTCGCGAGTGGATCCTGCAGACGCTGGAGATGGTCGGCATGGGCCACGCACTCGACAAGCGCCCGGACGAAATCTCCGGAGGCATGAAGCAGCGTGTCGGCATCGCCCGGGCACTGGCGATGGAGCCGAAGGTACTGCTGATGGACGAGCCGTTCGGTGCGCTGGACGCGCTGACCCGGGCGCACCTACAGGATGAGGTGATGCGCATCCAGTCGGATCTGGGCAACACCGTGCTGATGGTCACCCACGACGTGGACGAGGCCGTGCTGCTGTCCGACCGCATCGTGATGATGACCAACGGCCCGGCCGCGACCATCGGCGAGTTCCTGGAGATTGACCTGCCCAAGCCGCGCGAGCGTCTGGCGATGGCCGACAACCCGCAGTACAACCACTACCGGGCCGAGGTCCTGCGCTTCCTCCACGAGCGTCACAAGAACCCGGAAGCGGAGGCTGCGTAATGAACACGCCAAACGACAAGCCGCGGCTGGTCCTGATCGGCAATGGCATGGCCGGGATGCGCACGGTCGAGGAGCTGCTGAAACTCAAGCCCGACATGTACGACATCACCGTGTTCGGCGCCGAACCCTGGGGCAACTACAACCGCATCATGCTCTCGCCGGTGCTGGCCTCGGAGAAGACCGTCGACGAGATCATGCTGAACGACGATGCCTGGTATGCCGAGCGCGGGATCACCCTGCACAAGGGCAAGTGCATCGAGCGGATCGACCGTGTTGGTCGTCGGGTAATCGTCGAGGACGGCACCGAGGCGCCGTATGACCGGCTGTTGCTGGCGACCGGCTCGGATCCGGTGATGATCCCGATTCCGGGTGTCGATCTCGACGGTGTGGTGGGCTTTCGCGACATCCACGATGTCGACGCGATGCTGGCCTCCAGCCGTGAACACAAGCGCGCGGTGGTCATCGGCGGTGGCCTGCTGGGGCTGGAGGCCGCAAACGGCCTGATGCGCCAGGGCATGGACGTGACCGTGGTGCATCTGATGGATCACCTGATGGAGCGCCAGCTGGATCCCGCGGCGTCCGGCATGCTGCGCGCCTCGCTGGAGGAGCGCGGCATGGACTTTCGCATGGCGCACCAGACCCAGGCGATCCTCGGGGACGCGCGGGTCACCGGCGTGCGCTTTGCCGATGGCAGCGAGGTCGACACCGATCTGGTGGTGATGGCGGTCGGCATCCGCCCGAATACCGCGCTGGCCGAGTCCGCCGGGCTGCACTGTGAGCGCGGCGTGGTAGTGAACGACACGATGCAGACGTATGACCCGGCGATCTACGCGGTCGGGGAGTGCGTGCAGCATCGCGGCACGACCTACGGCCTGGTCGCGCCGCTGTGGGAACAGGCCAAGGTCTGTGCCAACCACCTCGCGGAGTACGGCATCGGGCGCTACGAGGGCTCGATGACCTCGACCAAGCTCAAGGTGACCGGAATCGACCTGTTCTCCGCCGGCGACTTCGCCGGTGACGAGACCACCGAGGATCTGGTGTTCCAGGACGCCGCGCGCGGCGTCTACAAGCGCCTGGTGCTGAAGGACAATCGCATCCAGGGCGCGGTGCTCTACGGCGACACCCTGGATGGCTCCTGGTACTTCCAGTTGATGCGCGACGGGACGCCGGTCGCCGATATCCGCGAGAACCTGCTGTTCGGCCAGGCGCATATCGGCGACTCCGGCCACGGCGACGAGGCCTCGCGCGTGGCGGCGATGCCGGACAACGCCGAGATCTGCGGCTGCAACGGTGTGTGCAAGGGGGATATCGTCCAGGCGATCAGCGAGCACAAGCTGTTCACGCTGGAGGACGTTCGCGCCCACACCAAGGCCTCGAATTCCTGCGGTTCCTGCACCGGACTGGTCGAGTCACTGCTGGCGACCACGCTGGGCGGTGACTACTCCGATGCCCCGGCGAAAAAGCCCGTCTGCGCCTGCACCGATCACAGTCACGACGAGGTTCGCGCGGCGATCACCCGCGACGGCCTGAAGACCATGGACGCGGTATTCCAGGCCCTCGACTGGAAGACCCCGAACGGCTGTCACGTCTGCCGGCCGGCGCTCAACTACTACCTGCTGGCGGCCTGGCCGAAGGAGTACCAGGACGACGCGCAGTCGCGTTTCATCAACGAGCGTGCCCACGGCAACATCCAGAAGGACGGGACCTACTCGGTGATCCCGCGCATCTGGGGCGGGGTGACCACGCCGGCCGAACTGCGCGCGATCGCCGAGGTGGCCGAGCGCTACGAGGTGCCCACGGTCAAGTTTACCGGCGGCCAGCGCATCGACCTGCTGGGTGTGGAAAAGAGCGACCTGCCGGCCATGTGGCGCGATCTCGGCCAGGCCGGGTTCGTCTCCGGCCATGCCTACGGTAAGGCCCTGCGTACGGTGAAGACCTGTGTTGGCTCCGAGTGGTGCCGTTTCGGCACCCAGGACTCCACCGGTCTCGGCATCCAGCTGGAACGGATGAGCTGGGGCTCGTGGACCCCGCACAAGTTCAAAATGGCCGTCTCCGGCTGCCCACGTAACTGCGCCGAGGCGACGATCAAGGACCTGGGCGTGGTCTGCGTGGACTCCGGCTACGAGCTGCACGTCGGCGGTAACGGCGGGGTGAAGGTTCGTGCGACCGATTTCCTCTGCAAGGTGGAGACCGAGGCCGAGGTGCTCGAATACGCCGGGGCCTTCATGCAGCTCTACCGCGAAAGCGCCCGCTACCTGGAGCGTACCGCGCCCTGGATCGAGCGTGTCGGGCTGACGCAGGTGAAGGAACGCCTGGTGGACGACGCCGAGAACCGTGCCGCGCTGTACGCCCGCTTCCTTCAGTCGCAGGAGGTGGCGCAGGTGGACCCCTGGGCCGAGCGGGCCGCCGGCCATGCGGCGCACGAGTTCATTCCCATCCGGCCGGTGGATGACCCGCCGAAGGGCCCGCGCCCGGAGGTGTCGGCATGAGCTGGATCGCGATCTGCCATCTCGCCGAGATCCCGCCGCTGGGCGCGCGGGTCGTCGCCGGCCCGCAGGGTGACATCGCCGTGTTCCGCACCGCGGACGACCGCGTCTTCGCCCTGCGCGACCAGTGTCCGCACAAGGGCGGGCCACTGTCGCAGGGCATCGTCCACGGCGAACGTGTGACCTGTCCGCTACACAACTGGGTGATTGACCTGCAGTCCGGCGCGGCCACGGGCGCGGATTCGGGCTGCACACATGCCTTCCCGGTCCACGTGACCGAGGGCCAGGTGTGGCTGGACCTGGCCGCCGCGGCCGCCGATTCGGACGCGGCGCCGGTGGTTGACTGCCGCGAGGCGGGCTGAGATGGCCACGTCCGAATCGGTGACGCGTACCACCTGCCCTTATTGCGGGGTGGGCTGTGGCGTGGAGGTGACCGCGACGCCCGATGGCGAGTTTCCGGTGGCGGTACGTGGCGACGCCAGCCATCCGGCGAACGCCGGGCGCCTGTGTTCCAAGGGCGCGGCGCTGGCCGAGACCCTGGGGGACGAGGGCCGGCTGTTGCACCCGGAGATCCAGGGCGCGCGCGTCGACTGGGACGCAGCACTGGATCATGTCGCGGGCGGCTTTCGCGAGGTGATCGACCGCCACGGGCCGGATGCCGTGGCGTTGTATGTCTCGGGGCAGATCCTGACCGAGGACTACTATGTAGCCAACAAGCTGATGAAGGGCTTCGTCGGCTCGGCCAACATCGACACCAACTCGCGGCTTTGCATGTCCACGGCCGTGGCCGCACACACCCGGGCCTTTGGTGTGGACGGCGTACCGGGTAGCTACACCGACTTGGAACAGGCGGACCTGGTCGTGGTGGTCGGCTCGAACATGGCCTGGGCGCATCCGGTGCTGTTCCAGCGCCTGCAGGCCGCCCGCGCGGCGCGCCCGGAGATGAAGCTGGTGGTGATCGATCCGCGGTGCACGGCCACTGCCCAGGCGGCCGATCTGCACCTGCCGCTGGCGCCGGGCACGGATGCCTGGCTGTTCAACGGCCTGCTGGATCACCTGCGCCGCGAGTATGCGCTGGACCCGGCATTTCTCGAACGCCATGTCGATGGCTTTGCCGACGCCCTGGCGGCGGCGCGCGCCTCCAGCCGGTCGATTGCCGTGACCGCCGAGACCTGCGAACTGGACCCCGAGGCGGTGGCCACCTTCTTCCGCTGGTTTGCTCGAACGGAGCGGACGGTTACCGCGTTCTGTCAGGGCATCAACCAGTCCGACAGCGGTGTGGACAAGGCCGGGACGATCCTCAACGTGCACCTGGCCACCGGCCGCATCGGCCGCCCGGGCATGGGCCCGTTTTCGCTGACCGGTCAGCCAAATGCGATGGGTGGGCGCGAGGTTGGCGGACTGGCCAGCCAGTTGGCCGCGCACATGGGCTTCGACGAAGTGTCCCTGGATCGCGTAAGCCGCTTCTGGAATACCCCGAATCTCGCCCGCAAGCCGGGGCTCAAGGCGCTGGATCTGTTCCGCGCGGTTGAATCGGGGCAGGTGAAGGCGATCTGGATCATCGGCACCAACCCCTTGTTCAGCCTGCCCGAAGCCGAACGCTTCGAGCGGGCCCTGCGCGACTGCCCGCTGGTCGTGGTCTCCGACTGCGTGCACGAGACCGAGACGACCCGCGTGGCCGACGTGCTGTTGCCGGCGACCACCTGGGGCGAGAAGGACGGCACGGTGACCAATTCCGAGCGCCGCATCTCGCGCCAGCGCCCGTTCCGGGAACCCCCGGGCGAGGCGCGTCACGACTGGTGGGCGTTGGCCGAGGTCGCCCGCCGCCTGGGCTTTGCCGAGGCCTTCCCCTATACGCAACCGGTGGAGATTTTCCGCGAGCATGCGGCCCTGTCCGCGTTCGAAAATGACAGCACGCGGGACTTCGATATCGGCGCGCTGGCCACGACCGACGCGGCCGCCTTTGAGGCCCTCGAACCGGTGCAGTGGCCGCTGCCCGCCGGAGCCGAGACGGGTACCCCCTACCTCTACGCCGATGGCCGCTTCTTTACGGACAACGGCCGCGCACGGCTCGCCGCCGTGACCCCGCAATCGCCGACCGACACGATCGATGCCGAATACCCTTTGCGCCTGAACACCGGCCGCATCCGTGACCAGTGGCACAGCATGACCCGCACTGCGAGTACCCCGCGCCTGAGTGCCCACCAGCCGGAACCCTTCGTCGAGATCCATCCGGTGGATGCCGGCCTGTTCCGTGTGCAGGCGGGTGATCTGGCCGAGGTGACCAGCCGACATGGGCGTTTGCTAGCGCGGGTGCAGGTGAGCCGCGAGCAACGCCCCGGAAGCGTGTTTGTGCCGATGCACTGGAGCCGCCCGATCGCCCGCCTGGCGCGGGTGGATGCCCTGGTGCCCGCGCATGTCGATCCGGTCTCCGGGCAGCCGGCGTTCAAGCACACGGCCGTCTCGGTGCGCCCGGCGGCGATGGACTGGCACGGCTTCGTGCTGAGCCGCGAGCCGGTGAGCCTACCGGAGGCCGACTACGCGGTGACCGTGCGCGGCCCGCGGCATCTGCGCGTCGAACTGGCCGGACGCGGCGCGCCACCCGAGATCGCCGACTGGCGGGCACGGCTGGACGGCCCCGGCGAGTGGCTGGAGTTCGCCGACCCCGCGGGCGGGCGCTACCGCGCCGCGCGCATCCACGAGGGCCGGCTTGCCTGCGTGCTGTTCGCGGGTCCCGACCGGGGCCTGCCCGAGCGCGAATGGCTGGGCGGTCTGTTCGCGGCCGAGTCGATCACCGATGACGAACGCATGGCCCTGCTCACGGGCCGTCCGCCGAATGGACAGGCCGCGCGCGGGCGCCTGGTCTGCGCCTGTTTTGGCGTGGACGAGACGCGCATCCGCACGGCGATCCGCGAGCAGGGGCTGGCGAGCTGCGAGGCCGTGGGTGCCTGCCTCGAGGCCGGCACCAACTGCGGCTCCTGCCGCCCCGAGATCCAGACCCTGTTGAATGAAGAATCCGAGGCGCCCACGGAACCCGTGGCGCGGGAGGGATGAGCATGGAACACCTGCCGATCTATATGCAGTTGCACGGTCGCCAGGCCCTGGTGGTCGGGGCCGGTCCGGTGGCCGCGCGCAAGGCAGCGCTGCTGCTGGAGGCCGGGGCGCGGGTGCGCCTGCGGGCCCCTGAGTACAGTGATGCCGCCGAGCGCTTGTTGCGCGAGCACCCGGAGTCGATCACCCGCGAGCCGGGTGCCTACCGAACCGAGTACCTGGGGCAGGTGGCGATCGTGATCGCCGCGACCGACGACGAGACGGTGAACCGCCAGGTCTCGGAGGACTGTGTTGCGCGCTCGATCCCGGTGAATGTGGCGGACCAGCCCGAGCTTTGCAGCTTCATCCTGCCGGCCATCGTCGAGCGCGGCCCGCTGACCATCGCAATCGGCTCCGGTGGCCGCGCCCCGGTCCTGGTGCGTCTGCTGCGCGCGAAGATCGAGAGCCTGATCCCGGCCGGCTACGGGCGCCTGGCGGAGCTGGCCGGTCGCCTGCGTGACCGGGTGCGCGCCCACTTCGACAGCGTGAATGCGCGGCGCGCCTTCTGGGAGCGGGCGTTTGCCGGGCCGGCCACCGAGCTGGCCCTGGCCGGACGTATGGACGCGGCCGCAGAGCGTCTGGAGCAGGAATTGAATGAAGCGGAAGCCGCTACGCCAGGCGAGGTCTACCTGATCGGCGCCGGGCCGGGTGACCCCGACCTGCTGACCTTCCGCGCACTGCGGCTGTTGCAGCAGGCGGACGTGGTCGTCTACGACCGGCTGGTGTCCTCCGAGGTGGTGAACCTGGCCCGGCGCGAGGCCGAGCGCTTCTATGTCGGCAAGGAGCGCGATCACCACTGCGTGCCGCAGGA
Source organism: Thioalkalivibrio sp. AKL12 (assembly GCF_000377925.1). Classification (NCBI taxonomy): domain Bacteria; kingdom Pseudomonadati; phylum Pseudomonadota; class Gammaproteobacteria; order Chromatiales; family Ectothiorhodospiraceae; genus Thioalkalivibrio; species Thioalkalivibrio sp. AKL12. The sequence continues at coordinate 93,431 of NZ_KB898893.1, read as the reverse complement.
GGCGATCAGCGAACTGCTCTCGCGACTGGCGCGCGAGGGCAAGCGCGTGGCGCGGCTGAAGGGCGGCGACCCGTTCGTGTTCGGCCGCGGCGGTGAGGAACTGGACGTGCTCGCCCGCGACGGCGTGGCCTACCAGGTGGTGCCCGGCATCACCGCGGCCAGTGGCTGTGCCGCCTATTCGGGCATCCCGCTAACCCACCGTGATCATGCCCAGTCCGTGCGCTTCATTACCGGCCACACCCGCGAGGGCCGGCTGGACGTGGACTGGTCGCAGCTGACGAACACCTGCGAGACGCTGGTGTTCTATATGGGCCGCAAGGGCGTGGGCGAGATCTGCCGGGGCCTCAAGGGTGCGGGCCGTGCCGGGCGGACCCCGGCCGCGATTATCGAGAATGGCACGACCGCCCGTCAGCGTGTCGTGACCGGCACGTTGGATACCCTGGCCGCCCGCGCCGAGCGCGAACAGGTCGGCTCGCCCAGCCTGATCGTGATCGGCGAGGTCGCCGCCTGTCACCAGCGCCTGGCCTGGTTCCGGCCGGATGCCGGGTCGGCCACGACGTTCCCGCAGCTGATGCCGGCATCCGGTGTCGCGACCGCGGCGTGAGCGGATTGGAGGATCGTACGCATGCGGTCTCTGGCGCGCTGGCCGGCGTCCGGGTCGCGCTCCCGGAGAGCCGTGCACTGGAGGTCTTTGCCGGGCTGCTGGAGCGGCGCGGGGCCGAGGTGTGGCGTTGCCCGCTGGTCGCCATCCACGACAGCCTCGACCAGGCGGCCATCGAGTCCTGGCTGGCATCCGCCATCGAAGCGCCGTTCGATCGGCTGATCTTCCTGACGGGCGAGGGGTTTACTCGGCTGACCGGCTTTGCTCGGCGCGCCGGGTGCGAGGATGCCTGGCTGACGGCCGTGGCCGGGACCCCGACGCTGGTGCGGGGCCCCAAACCCGGCCGCGCGATGAAACCGTTCGGTGTGCAGCCCGACGCCGTAGCGGCGGCACCGACCACCGAAGGGATCATCCAGACCCTGTCCGCTCAGGACCTGCACGGACAACGTATCGGTGTGCAGCTCTACGGTGCGGAGCCCAACCGCCGTCTGCTGGATTTCCTGAGGGCGGCAGGCGCGGAGGCGTTCCCGGTCTGGCCCTACCGCTACGCGGATGCTGCCGAGACGGGGCGTGTGAGCGAGCTGATCGAGGCCCTGATCGCGGGCCAGGTGGATGCGATCGCCTTTACCAGCCAGGCCCAGGTCCGGCGTCTGCTGCGGGTCGGCCTGGCCGATGATCGTCAGGATGCGTTGCGAGAGGCGTTGCGGCGCACCATCGTCGCGGCGATTGGCCCCGTGGTGGCGGATGAACTGCACGCTCACGGTATTACCCCCACCGTGGTACCGGATGGTCGATACTTCATGAAACCGCTGGTCTCGGCGCTGGCCCGGCACCTGCAGGCCGTCGCATAGGGAACTTGTGGCGCGGCCGGATGGCCCACGGATGGAGTCTTCTTCGGTGATCACGTGCCATGAAACATCCATTTCCGCGGCGTTCGCGCCGATCCTTCCTGCGCTGGATGGCCGGGTCCGCGGTGGCGTTCGGCGCGGGGTGGCCCCTTGTCGGTGGGACCGCCGAGGGGCGTGAGCCGCAGCGCAAGCCGATCCCGTCTTCCGGGGAGGAGATCCCGGTGATCGGGATGGGGACGTGGATTACCTTCAATGTGCCGGAGGATCCCGAAGCGCTGGCGGTGCGTACCCGGATCCTGGATACCTTTGTCCGCCGTGGCGGCGGGTTGATCGACTCCTCGCCGATGTACGGGCGCGCGGAGGCGGTGGTCGGTCACGGCCTGCGCGAACTGGGCCATCCGGAGGGTGTGTTCTCGGCGACCAAGATCTGGACGCGCAGCACCTCGACCGGCCGCGACCAGCATGCGGAGTCGCGGGATCTGTGGGGTGTCGACACCCTGGACCTGCAGCAGGTGCACAACCTGCAGAACTGGGAGGCGCACCTGGAAACCCTGCGCGAGCGGCGTGAGGCGGGGGAGGTTCGCTATATCGGTGTGACCACCTCGCACGGCCGCCGCCACGACGAGCTGGAGCGCATCCTGCGGCGCGAGGACCTGGACTTCGTGCAGCTGACCTACAACATCCTGGATCGCGAAGCGGAACAGCGCCTGTTGCCGTTGGCGCGGGAACGCGGGGTGGCGGTGATCGCGAACCGCCCGTTTCGGCGCAAGGCGCTGCTCAACCAGTTCGCGGGGCATCCGCTGCCGGAATGGGCGGCGGAGATCGAATGCGAGAACTGGCCGCAGTTCCTGCTCAAGTTCATCGTCTCGCACCCGGACGTGACCTGTGCGATCCCCGCGACCTCGGTGGTGGCCCACATGGAGGAGAATATGGGCGCGCTGTACGGCCCCATGCCGGACGCCGGAATGCGCAGCCGCATGGTCGCGTACGTGCAGGACCTGTAGGGTTGGCCTCCGAATCCTTGCGACCGGGGAGCCGACATGCTGCCGTTTGAGGCCTCGACCTGGCTGGCGATCCTGGGCCAGTACAACACCGCGATCTGGCCCCTGCACGGGATCGGCGCACTGCTTGCTCTGGTGGCTGTGGGGCTGGTGGTTTCGGGGTCGCATGCGGCCGGTCGTGTCATTGGCCTGTTGCTGGGCGTGCTTTGGATCTGGACTGGGGTTGCCTTCTTCGGTGGTTCGCTGGCGCCGTTCCACTTCGCCTCCGAGTGGCTGGCCGGAGTGTTCGTGGCCCAAGGCCTGATGCTGGTGTTCGCCCTGACCCTGATGGGCCAGGCCCGCTTTGGCTGGCCCGGCGGGCTCCCGGGTAGCAGCGCGGTCTTGATGATCGTCTACGCGCTGGTGGGCTATCCCTTGCTGGATCTCGCATTGACCGGGACGCCCTGGACGCAGCTGCAATATGTCGGCGTGGCCCCGGGACCGGTGATGCTGCTGACCCTGGGACTGCTGTTGCTGGTGCCGTCGCGTCCGCCCCTGGTGCTGGCGATCATCCCGCTGCTGTGGGCGTTGGTCACCGGCTACATGGCCTGGGGCCTTGGCCAGTGGCTGGAATTCCTGCCGGCCGCCCTCGGCGTGGGGGCGTTCGTGCTCCTGCTGCTTCGGCGCTTTGGCCGCACGGAGCGGACAGGCTTGCATCCGGGGGGCTGACCGGGGTCATGACCGGTTGGCCCTCGGGCGGGTTCGGTTTAGGCTCGCGTCTTCTCGATAGTGAGGAGGCTGTCATGTCCATCGAAGTGATTCACCGTCCCGACCACGACCACCTGGAACGCCAGGGGGTGTTCGACTGGCCGGTCTGGGAGAAGGAGGTCTCGACCTTCCCCTGGCACTACGACGCGCGCGAGGTCTGCTACATCCTGGAAGGTCAGGTCACGGTGACCCCGGACGGCGGCGAGCCGGTCACGGTCGGCGAGGGCGACCTCGTCACCTTCCCCGAGGGCATGGACTGCACCTGGGAGATCCACCGCGACATCCGCAAGCACTACCGGTTTGGGTGAAATGACTCTGGCCTGCGCTTGGGCCGGGGTCCCTGCGAGATCGCCACGTCGCTGCGCTCCTCGCGATGACGACGAGTCTGAGTGCTGTGGATGAGGGACGCGGCGCATGGCCCGTTGAAGGGTTGTCGCCAACAGGTCAGCGGGCGAGCCAGTGGGTGTTGAGAGGGGTGTGGAAGGTCTCCTCGACGCGGCGGAGGTAGTAGAGCATGTCGACGGGCAGGTTGATGCCGTCGTGCATCTGTAGCGGGTAGAGGTCGGCGGCGATTACGCAGTCGGCGATCGACGGCTGCCCGAGGTAGAAGCGGTTGGCGGCCAGGTGCTTGGCCAGTTCCGGCAGGTGACTCAGCTTGGCGAGCTGGTTGTAGCCGTCGTAGCGGTCGTTGGCGAGTTCCTCCAGCGACAGGCCGAAGCGGTGCTGCACATGCGCCTTGAAATCGGCCAGGGCCTCGGCGCTCTCGCCGATGCCGTGAAAGCCCGGCGCCAGCGGGGCGTAGAGTCGGTCCAGCACGATCTCCACCTTGGCGCGCCAGTCCACCAGGGCCTGCCAGGCGTCCTCGGCGATGACGCCGTCGGAGAGTGGCTCGCCGGTCGGGAACAGGTGGTCGATATCGCGCAATGCGGTGACCGTGTCGGTGTGCAGCGTACCGTCGTCGGTTTTCAGGATCGGGGACTGGCGGGCCACGCCCAGTTCGAAGAAGGTCTCGTCGTCGAACCAGTCCAGCGCGCGGGTCTCCAGCGCGACACCCTTGTAGCCGCAGGCCAGGCGCAGGCGGTCGGCCTTCGCATCGTGCGGGAAGTGGTAGAGCGTGGCCACGCGTTTACTTCCCGCGCTGGGCGTGGCTCAGGATGAAGTCCCACTGGTCCTGGGTGATGGGCATTACCGACAACCGGTTGCCGCGGCGCACCAGCGGGCAGTCCTCGAGCTGCGGCTGCTGCTTCAGCCAGTCCAGGGTGATGATGTCGCCGAATTTTTCCTCGAAGGCGACGTCCACGCGCAGCCAGCGCGGGTTGTCCGGGTCGCTCTTTGGGTCGTAGTGCGGATCTTCGGGGTCGAAGGCGCAGGTGTCCGGGTAGGCCTCTTTCTCGATGCGCAGGATGCCGACGATGCCCGGTGGCTTGGCGTTGGAGTGGTAGAAGAAGGCCAGATCGCCTTTCTTCATTTCGTCGCGCATCATGTTGCGCACCTGGTAGTTGCGGATGCCGTCCCACGGCTCCACGCCGACGCGTTCCAGGTCGTCGATGCTGAACTCGTCGGGTTCGGACTTCATCAGCCAGTAGGCCATGCGGGCTCCTTCAGGGGTTTCAGTCGAGCGTATTGTGCCGCGCGCGGTCTGGAAGCGCATGCCAGCCCTGTTCTGTGACAACGCCATCCAGCGGGACGTCCCAGGGCTGTGTGGGCAGCGCCGGGACGCCCTGCAGCGAGTGGGCCACGCCGATCAGTTTCGGCCGGTGGATGCCGAAGCGGCGCCGGGCGAAGTAGCGATCGTAGTAGCCCGCGCCCATGCCCATGCGGTTGCCGGCAGTGTCAAAGGCCACCAGCGGCATCAGCACCACCTGCATCTCGCGGCGCCAGATGCGCGGGGCGTCCGGACAGGGCTCGGCGATGCCGAAGCCGTTGTGGCAAAGCGGCTCATCCGGGGCCCAGGTGTGGAAATGCATGTGCCCGGGGCGTTTGTCGTCCATCACCGGCAGGGCGATGCGGGTGCCGCGCCGGGCCAGGGCGACGGTCAGTGGGGTCAGGTCGACCTCGCCGCGCAGGCCGCGATAGGCGCCGACACAATGCGGCTTCCAGCGCTCGAACCAGCGCAGCAGGTGTCCGCAAATGGCGGCAGAGTGGTGGTCGAGCTGGGCATCCGACAAAGCCGCCCGCGCGCGGCGCAGGCGCAGACGCAGGGCACGCAGATCGTCGGGCGATAGCGAATCTTGAACGGAGTCGGTTTCCGCAGGCATAAAGGAAATCGGGATCAATAAAGAAGTGGACGCGCCCCGCAGGCGCCGGCGTGGCCCTTGACCTTGAACCTAGGGCTCAGGTGGGAGAAGTCTCCGGATCTTTAGGCTTTCCGCTCGAAGACGGACATGCACAGCGAAACGGAAGTACTCGGTCCCGTGGTGAAAAATTAAGGCTCAAGGGTACCACCGGGCCACAATCGAACGCCGCAGTGACGCGTCCGAGTTCATTATGAACCAAACCCCCTGGGGTGCGCGCAACCCCCGTGGCTGTAGGGGATCCGTCGCGGGCCTCAGCACTGCTCCCAGGGCAGGCCGTGGTAGCGCCAGCCGCTGCGGGTGGAGCGCTGGTGGTTCTCGTCCAGTGGTCCTTCGAAGCCCTCGTCCACCGAGAAGACATGCTCGATGCCGGCGTCCACCAGGGCCTGCCCGGCGTCCAGCGTGCGCTTGCCGCTGCGGCAGATCAGGTACAGGGCCGGTGCTTCTTCGCTGTGATCGCTGACGCCGCCCAGCAGCAGCTTGCGCACCTGCGGCACGAACTGTGGGTTCACGGTCCAGTCGGGTTCGTCGATCCACGGGATGTGGATGGAGCCGGTCGGATGGCCGACGAACAGATACTCCATGGTCGAGCGGACGTCGATCAGCAGGTCGCGCGGGCGTGCCTGCAGACGCTCGTAGGTCTCCACCGGCGAGATGCGTTTCGGGGCGGGGCGGGGGGTGTCGGTCATGGTGTTTTCCTGGGGGCGGGCGCCGTTCCCTGGCACCCGCAATGCTTACATGGCGAAGTCGAGGCGTTCCTGGACCCGGTCGATCCCGGCCTGGGCGCATTCCTCGTCGAGATCGCCGCCGGGCGCACCGGACACGCCGACCGCTCCGAGCATGCTGCCGGCCGCTTCGATTGGCAGGCCGCCGGCCAGCATGATGATGCCATCCACGTGGTTCATCTCCATGCGGATGTCTTCGCGGTTGTCGCGGAAGTTGGCGGAGGTGGTGCCGGACATGGTCACGGCCCGGGCCTTGTCGCCGGCAATCTGGATGGTCTGCACGCCGGCCATGCGGTCACGCAGGACCACCTGGTCGTTGCCGGCGCGATCAACCACGACCACCGCGGTCTGGTGGCCCATCTCGCGGCAGGCCTCGACGGCGCCCATGGCGATGTCGTTGGCCAGTTCAAGGGTCATGAAGCGCTGGGTATAGACATCGGCCTGGGCGCTGCTGGCGAGGCCGAGGCACAGGGCCGCGGCGGTGCCGGTCACCAGGCGGGTCAGGGAATTCGTCATGGGTTCCTCCTTTCTGGTTATGGGTGCTGCACGTCGATCATGGCAGATAGGGGCCGTGGTTGCCGAGCGTGCCATTCCGCCCGTCGCCGACCGGCCGCGGGGTGGGGGAACAGGCGACAGCCGGCGCGGCCGCGGATACACTACGCGCATGTCGGGAAACAGCTTTGGGCGACTGTTCGTCGTCAGTACCTTTGGTGAAAGTCACGGGCCGGCCCTGGGCGCGGTGGTGGACGGTTGTCCGCCCGGTCTGGAGCTTTGCGAGGCGGATCTGCAGTTTGACCTGGATCGCCGCCGGCCGGGCCAGTCGCGCCACACCACCCAGCGTCGCGAGCCGGATCAGGTCCGTATCCTGTCGGGGGTGTTCGAGGGGCGTACCACGGGTACGCCGATCGGGCTGCTGATCGAGAACGTCGATCAGCGCTCCAAGGATTACGGCGACATCCAGGACCGCTTCCGCCCGGGGCATGCGGACTACACCTATCACCAGAAATACGGCGTGCGTGACTACCGCGGCGGCGGGCGCAGTTCTGCGCGCGAAACCGCGCTGCGGGTGGCGGCCGGCGGCATCGCGCGGCGCTATCTCGAGCAGCGCTACGGGATCACCATCCGCGGTTGGTTGTCGCAGCTAGGACCGATCGAGCTGGAGCCGAAGCAGCCGGAGATCGCGAACGACAACCCGTTCTTCTCCCCGGATCCGGACAAGGTCGCGGAACTGGAGGAGTACATGGACGCCCTGCGCAAGTCGGGCGATTCCATCGGGGCACGGGTGACGGTCGAGGCGACCGGGGTGCCGGCTGGCTGGGGCGAGCCGGTGTTCGACCGCCTGGACGCCGACCTGGCCCACGCGCTGATGAGCATCAACGCGGTGAAGGGCGTGGAGATCGGCGCGGGTTTCGAATCCGTGACCCAGCGCGGCACCGAGCACCGCGACGAGATCACCCCCGAGGGCTTTCTGTCCAACCACGCCGGCGGCGTGCTGGGCGGGATCAGCACCGGTCAGGCGGTGCAGGCCAGCATTGCCATGAAGCCGACGTCCAGCATCCGTCTGCCCGGGCGCAGCATCAACACCGCCGGCGAGCCGGTGGAGGTGGTCACCAAGGGGCGGCACGACCCCTGCGTGGGCATCCGCGCGACCCCGATCGCCGAGGCGATGATGGCGCTGGTGCTGATGGACCACGCCCTGCGTCACCGTGCGCAGAACGCCGATGTCCCGGACTCGGGGCTGGAGCTGCGCGACCATCCCGGCGAATGACGCGGCCTTCGGCCGTGTCGTCCTGATCGTGTAGCGGTCCCCTCATGGCAGTGACGCAGAATGCGCGCCTGTCCGCGGTCTACTTCTTCTATTTCGCCAGCCTCGGCGCCTTCATGCCGTTCTGGGGGCCGTACCTCTCCGAGGAGGGGTTCAGCGGCGCCCAGATCGGCGAGCTGATGGCGATCGTGCTGGCGACCAAGATCATTGCGCCCAACGTCTGGGGCTGGCTGGCGGATCGCGCCGGCGCGCACATGCCGATCGCCCGCTGGGGCGCGCTGGGCGGGGCGGTCGCCTTCACCGGAGTGTTGCTGTACACCGGGTATTGGTGGCTGGCCGTGGTGATGGCCGCCTACAGTTTCTTCTGGAACGCGATCCTGCCGCAGTTCGAGGCGGCCACCATGCGGTCGCTGGGGCGGGACGCGCATCGCTACGCGCTGGTCCGGCTGTGGGGCTCGGTCGGTTTCATCGTCGCGGTGGCGGTGCTGGGCTGGGCCTTCGACCGGATCGCAGTGGCCTGGCTGCCGTGGATCGTGCTGGCGGTGCTGATCGCGGTGGTGGCGGCGTCGCAGTTCGTGCGCGAGCCGGCGCGCAACCTCGACGAGGACAATAACGCCCCGCCCCTGCTAACCGTGTTGCGCCGCCCCGAGGTGATCGCGCTGTTTGTGGCCTGCTTCTTCATGCAGGCGAGCCACGGGCCGTACTACGCCTTCTTTACCCTGTACCTGGAACAGGCCGGCTACTCGCGCTCGGTGGCCGGGCAGCTGTGGGCGCTGGGGGTGGCGGCCGAGGTGGTGCTGTTCCTGTTGATGCCGCGGCTGATCCTGCGTTTTGGGGCCTGGTTGCTGGTGTCGGCGGCGCTGGTGTTGACCACGCTGCGCTGGGGGCTGCTGGCGGCGGTGCCGGATTCTCTGCCGATGCTGCTGTTCATCCAGATCCTGCATGCGGCCAGCTACGGGGTATACCACGCGGCGGCGATCTCGCTGATCCACTATTTCTTCCCCGGGCGGTTGCAGGGGCGCGGGCAGGCCCTGTATTCGTCGCTGGCCTTCGGGCTGGGCGGTGCCTCGGGATCCCTGGTGGCCGGCTATCTGTGGGATGGCATCAGCCCAGCCTCGGTGTATGTGTTCGCGGCATTCCTGGCAGCGGCCGGGGTGGTCGCCTCGGTGTATGGCGAATGGCGTTTCCGCACCCCGGTGCGAACCCTGTAACTGGCGTGCCCACGCAAAGCTTCGTAGGGTGCGCGTAACCCGATGGACCGATAGCACTGGATGGAACAAAGATGATTCGAATTGCGATTGCGGGCGCCGGCGGGCGCATGGGCCAGAACCTGGTGCAGGCGGTGGACGAACACCCCGATGCCCAGCTGGGGGCGGCCAGTGAGCGCCCCGGCAGCGAGACCATCGGTCAGGCGGTGGGCGCGGAGGGCCGGGTGCGCCTGGTCGAGGATCTGGCGACGGTTACCGACGATTTCGATGTGCTGATCGATTTCACCTCGCCGCAGGCGACCATGCAGCACCTGGAGCTGTGTGCGAACGCCGGAAAGGCACTGGTGATCGGCACGACCGGGCTGGATGCGGAGCAGGAGCAGCGCCTGCAGGCGGCGGCAGGGGATCTGCCGATCGTCTATGCGCCGAATATGAGTGTCGGGGTCAATCTGACCTTCAAGCTGGTGGAGCTGGCCGCGCGGGCGCTGGGCGACAGCGTGGATGTGGAGATCCTGGAGGCCCATCACCGGCACAAGGTGGACGCGCCCTCCGGTACCGCGCTGAAGCTCGGGCGTGTGGTCGCGGAGACCCTGGGCCGCGATCTGGAGCAGGACGCCGTCTACGGGCGCGAGGGCCAGACCGGAGCCCGTGACCGGCGCACTATCGGGTTTGCCACGGTGCGCGGCGGTGACATCGTCGGCGAGCACACCACGCTGTTCGCGGGTGATGGCGAGCGTGTGGAGATTACCCACAAGGCCTCCAGTCGCACGGTGTTCGCCTCCGGTGCGGTGCGTGCGGCGGTCTGGCTGGCTGGTGCCGGCAATGGGCTGTTCGACATGCAGGATGTGCTGGGGCTGCGCGACCTCTAGCCGGTAGGGGCTGCGTTTGGCGAAGGCTAGGCCTGGTTCGTCATCCGGTGTTTACGGTGCCTTCGTCCGGCCGCCAGGCTTGTTGTGGCTGGCCCTGGTTCGGCATCGGGTGTTTACGGTGCTTTCGTCGAGCCGCCTGCCAGGCGCTGACTCGCCAGCGCGCCGCGAGGTACTTTCTTGCTTGCCCAAGAAAGCACCCTTCGAGGCGCACCCGGATTCCGCCCGGGAACCTTGCTCCAGGGCCCTCGGGCCGGCGGCACTGAACTCGCTGTGCCTTCGGCTCCGCTCAGACATCCAGCGCCCCATGTCTATTCTTAACTGGCCGGCCCGAGGACCCTTCCGCAAGGGGCTCCATACGGGAGGCGAAGGTCAAAACCGACGGTATCCGGTAGGGTGCGGTTGAGCGCAGCGAAACGCACCGTTCCCCACGTCGTGCGAAACCCTGATGCGATTCGCTGCGCTCATCACATCCTACGCCCCCCGGCGCCCGCTACGCGGGCGCGGCACGCCATGGCCGAAGGCCGAGCGTGCCGAAGATGCTCGAAGACCTAGCCATCATCCATTGGCAACAACGCTGGGATAGCCGTTGTTTGGACCTGCCTCCCCGTTGTCGTCGCGCCGAGCGGAGAGGCTTTTCGCGGGAGAAAAGGCGCTGGATGTCTGAGCGAAGCCGAAGGCGCAGCGAGTTCAGCGCCGCCCGCGAAAAGCCTCGGAGCGAGGGAAACCCCGGCCCGCGCAGCGGGCCGGGGTCGCGGCAGTCGGGCGTGTTTCTTGGGTACTTCTTTGCACGAGCAAAGAAGTACCTCGCGGTGCGCTCGCGAGAGAGCGCCTGGCAGGCGGCCGGACGAAGCCACCGTAAACACCGAGCGATGAACCAGGGCCAGCCTGAAAAGGCCAGGCTAGCCACGGAGCATCGGCTTCATACCTGGGCTGGGTAGGCAGTGTTCGGGCCCCGGAAAGCGGGCGGCGAGCGGCGGGCGGAGACGCCGGGCGTGGGGATCTCGTTGGACGCCGCGCGCGGCGCTCGCGTACACTTGAAGGCGTAATCGTATCCGTCCTCCGAGCACCGAATCGTTGCCGAAAAAGGGGTTCACACCCCGGTAGAATGGTGCGGACGAGGGCGGGTCGCAGATCCCGAACGAATCGCAGTACCGCCGCCGGCGAATCGCCTGGCGGCCCCGACCCAGACCACCCGGAGGTCCCCCTGTGTCCGCGCCTGCTCTGCTCGTCCTGGAAGATGGCACTGTGTTTCATGGTCAGGCGATTGGCGCCCTGGGCCAGACGGTTGGCGAGGTGGTGTTCAACACCGCGATGACCGGGTACCAGGAGATCCTCACCGACCCGTCCTATCACCGGCAGATGGTCACGCTGACCTACCCGCATATCGGCAACACCGGAACGAACCCGGAAGACGACGAGTCCTCGCGGGCTCATGCCGCGGGCCTGATCATCCGGGATCTGCCGCCGCTGGTGTCCAACTGGCGCTCGCGCGAGTCGCTGCCGGACTACCTGCTGCGTCATGGCATTGTGGCGATCAGCGGGATCGATACCCGCAAGTTGACCCGCATCCTGCGCGAGAAGGGCGCGCTGAACGGCTGCATTCAGGCCGGCGACGTGGACGAGGCCTCGGCCCTGGCGGCCGCGCGCGAGTTCCCCGGGATCAAGGGCATGGATCTGGCGCGCGAGGTGACCACGCGCAGCCGCTACGAGTGGCTGGAAGGGACCTGGCAGCTGGGTGAAGAACCGGCGCGGGTCGATGCGAAGGCCGCCGACTATCACGTGGTCGCTTACGACTTTGGCATGAAGCAGAACATCCTGCGCATGCTGGCGGATCGCGGCTGCCGCGTGACCGTGGTCCCGGCCGAGACGCCGGTGGACGAGGTGATGGAGCTCAAGCCCGACGGGGTGTTCCTGTCCAACGGGCCGGGCGATCCCGAGCCCTGCACCTATGCGATCGAGGCGATCCGGGATTTCTGCGAGCGCAAGCTGCCGCTGTTCGGGATCTGCCTGGGGCATCAGTTGCTGGGTATCGCCAGTGGCGGCAAGAGCGTGAAGATGAAGTTCGGCCACCACGGGGCGAACCACCCGATCCGGCACGAGGCCAGTGGGCGAGTGATGATCTCGTCGCAGAACCACGGCTTCGCGATCGACGAAGACAACCTGCCGGAGACGCTGACGCCGACGTACCGGTCGCTGTTCGACGGCACGCTGCAGGGCGTCGCCCGCACCGACTGCCCGGCGTTCAGCCTGCAGGGCCACCCCGAGGCGAGCCCGGGGCCGCATGACGTGTCCCCGGCGTTCGACGACTTTGTCGAGATGATGCGCACGGCGCGCAGCTAACGCCTTCCCCCCGATTTTCCGACCGAATTTCCGATTTCGACAGCCTGCGAGAGCCGTCACATGCCCAAGCGTACCGACATCCAGAGCATCCTGATCCTCGGGGCCGGCCCGATCGTGATCGGTCAGGCCTGCGAGTTCGATTACTCCGGCGCCCAGGCCTGCAAGGCCCTGCGCGAGGAGGGCTACCGGGTGATCCTGGTGAACTCCAACCCGGCGACCATCATGACCGACCCCGAGATGGCGGATGCCACCTACATCGAGCCGGTGGACTGGCAGACGGTCGCCCAGATCATCGAGAAGGAGCGCCCGGACGCGGTGCTGCCGACCATGGGCGGGCAGACCGCGCTGAACTGCGCGCTGGACCTGTCCCGGGAAGGCGTGCTCGAGAAGTTCGGTGTGGAGATGATCGGTGCCAACGAGGCGGCGATCGATATGGCCGAGGACCGCGACCACTTCAAGGCGGCGATGGCTGATATCGGCCTGGATACGCCGACCGCGATGCTCGCGCACTCCTGGGAGGAGGCGCAGGAGATCCAGCCGAAGATCGGCTTCCCGGTGATCATCCGGCCGTCCTTCACCCTCGGTGGTTCGGGCGGCGGCATCGCCTACAACCGCGAGGAGTTCGAGTACATCGTCAAGAACGGGATCGATCTCTCGCCGGTGAACCAGGTGCTGCTGGAGGAGTCCGCGCTCGGCTGGAAGGAGTTCGAGATGGAGGTGGTCCGTGACAAGGCGGACAACTGCATCATCATCTGCTCCATCGAGAACCTCGATCCGATGGGTATCCACACCGGCGACTCGATCACCGTGGCCCCGGCGCAGACCCTGACCGACAAGGAATACCAGATCATGCGCGACGCCTCGCTGGCGGTACTGCGCAAGATCGGCGTGGAGACCGGCGGCTCCAACGTGCAGTTTGCGATCAACCCGGAGAACGGGCGCATGATCGTGATCGAAATGAACCCGCGGGTGTCGCGTTCCTCCGCGCTGGCCTCCAAGGCGACCGGCTTCCCGATCGCCAAGGTCGCGGCCAAGCTGGCGGTGGGCTACACCCTCGACGAGCTGAAGAACGACATTACCGGCGGTCTGACCCCGGCCTCGTTCGAGCCGTCCATCGATTACGTGGTCACCAAGATCCCGCGCTTCACCTTCGAGAAGTTCCCGCAGGCGGATGCACGCCTGACCACCCAGATGAAGGCGGTGGGCGAGGCCATGGCCATTGGCCGCACCTTCCAGGAGTCGTTCCAGAAGGCGCTGCGCTCGATGGAGACCGGCATGGACGGCCTCGACGAGCGCATCGATCTGACCGCCGATGACGTGACCGATCAGCTGCGCACGAAGCTCGCCAACCCCAGCCCCGAGCAGGTGCTGTACGTGGCCGATGCCTTCCGTGCGGGTTTCTCGATCCAGGATATCTTCGACCTGACCGCGATCGACCCCTGGTTCCTGGCCCAGATTCAGGAGCTGGTGGACGTCGAGAAGGGCGTGAAGGACCGCATCCTGGGCGAGATCAGCGCCGAGGAGATGTACCGTCTGAAACAGCGCGGATTCTCCGACCTGCGCCTGGCGAAACTGGTGAACGATACCGAGAAGGCGGTGCGCAAACACCGCCATGGACTGGGCGTGCGCCCGGTGTACAAGCGGGTGGATACCTGTGCGGCCGAGTTCGCGACGACCACGGCCTACATGTACTCCTCGTACGAAGAGGAGAACGAGGCGGATCCCACCGACAAGCAAAAGATCATGGTGCTGGGCGGCGGGCCCAACCGCATCGGTCAGGGCATCGAGTTCGACTACTGTTGCGTGCATGCCGCACTCGCGATGCGCGAAGACGGGTACGAGACCATCATGGTCAACTGCAACCCGGAGACCGTCTCCACCGACTATGACACCTCGGACCGGCTGTATTTCGAGCCGCTGACGCTGGAGGACGTGCTGGAGGTCGTGGCGACCGAGAAGCCGGCCGGCGTGATCGTGCAGTACGGTGGCCAGACGCCACTGAAGCTCGCGCGGGACCTGGAGGCCGCCGGCGTGCCGATCATCGGCACCAGCCCGGACTCCATCGACCTGGCCGAGGACCGCGAGCGCTTCCAGGCCCTGCTGAACAAGCTGGGGCTCAAGCAGCCGCCGAACCGCACCGCGCGCAGCGAGGAGGAGGCCGAGAAGCTGGCCGAGGAGATCGGCTACCCACTGGTCGTACGTCCGTCCTACGTGCTCGGTGGGCGCGCGATGGAGATCGTGCGCGACCGCGAGGACCTGCGCAGCTACATGAAGAACGCGGTGTCCGTCTCCAATGATGCCCCGGTGCTGCTGGACCGCTTCCTGGATGACGCCATCGAGGTCGATGTGGACGCGATCTCGGATGGCGAGAACGTGATCATCGGCGGGATCATGGAGCACATCGAGCAGGCCGGCGTGCACTCGGGCGACTCCGCCTGTTCCCTGCCGCCGTTCTCGTTGTCCATGGAACTCCAGGACGAGATGGTCGAGCAGGTGCGCAAGATGGCACTGGGCCTGAAGGTCGTCGGCCTGATGAACACCCAGTTTGCGATCAAGGGCGACGATATCTACGTGCTGGAGGTGAATCCACGGGCCTCGCGCACCGTGCCGTACGTCTCCAAGAGCGTCGGACGGCCACTGGCCAAGATCGCCGCGCGTTGCATGGTCGGGCAGACCCTGCCCGAGCAGGGCGTGGGCGATGCGGTCTATCCGGACTATTATTCGGTGAAGGAATCGGTGTTTCCGTTCGCCAAGTTCCAGGGCGTGGACCCGATCCTTGGGCCGGAGATGAAATCCACTGGAGAGGTGATGGGGGTCGGGCGCAGTTTTGCCGAGGCGTTCGCCAAGAGCCAGCTGGGAGCGGGCGTACTGTTGCCGTCCACCGGCAAGGCCTTCGTGTCGGTGCGCGAGATCGACAAGCCGCACGTGGCGGAAGTGGCCCGGCGCCTGGTGGAGTTGGGCTTCGAGGTCCTGGCGACGCGTGGCACGGCGAACGTGCTGGAGGAAGCCGGCATTCAGGTGACGCGCGTGAACAAGGTCACCGAGGGTCGCCCGCACATCGTGGACATGATCAAGAACGACGAGATCAGCTTCATCATCAATACCGTGGAGGGGAAGCAGTCGACCTCCGACTCCTACACCATTCGCCGCGAGGCGTTGATGCACAAGGTGGGCTATACCACCACGATCGCCGGGGCCAAGGCCACCGTACAGGCCCTGGATCACCTGGGGGCGAATGACGTCTTCCGGCTGCAGGACCTCCACCAGGAAAATCTCGGAGGGAAAAGCGCATGAACAAGACGCCCTTGACCGTGACTGGCGCGGAAAAGATGAAGGAAGAGCTGAAGAAGCTGAAGGGCGAGGATCGCCCGCGCGTGGTCAACGCGATCTCCGATGCGCGCGAGCACGGTGACCTCAAGGAGAATGCCGAGTACCACGCGGCACGCGAACAGCAGAGCTTTATCGAGGGCCGCATCCGCGAGCTGGAGTCGAAGCTCTCCAACGCCCAGATCATCGACGTGGCCACCCTGCCGCAGACCGGCAAGGTGGTGTTCGGGACCACCGTGGTGCTGGAGGCGACTGCGGACGGGCGCCAGGTCACCTACAAGATCGTTGGTGACGACGAGGCCGATATCAAGAACAACATGATCTCGGTGTCGTCGCCGATTGCGCGGGCGCTGATCGGCAAGGAAGAAGGCGACGTCGTGACCGTGCAGGCCCCGGGCGGGGAGACGGAATACGAGATCCTGGAGGTTCGCTACGTCAACTGATGACGCGGCGGATCCCGCTCGCGCTCAGGGGCGCAACCGGGCGGTGGGGTCAGGCCGGGTCCAGGGAGACCTTCGGGTCATCCGGGTTGCGGCGGAACAGGGTGGCGACATAGCCGACGCGTTGCACTCGCGCGGCGCCGGTGCGTTCGCAGAGCTTTTCCACGGTGCCGTTGCGGACCTCGCGGTCGCCGATGTTCACCTTGATCTTGACCAGCTCGTGGTGGGTCAGCGCCAGCTCCAGCTCCGCCAGTACGGCATCCGTCAGCCCATTGCGGCCAATGGTCACGATGGGCTTGCGCGGATGGGCGAGGCTGCGCAGATGGCGGCGTTGCGCGTCGGTCAGATTCACAGGAGGCCATTTTCAGTGTTTAAACATCAAAATTGTAGCATGCCGTCCGCAGCTGCGAGGCCGCTCAATGCCCAAGCGTAGCCGCTCCAGTCAGCGCTGGTTGAAGGAGCATTTCGACGATCCCTACGTCCAGCGGGCCCAGCAGGAGGGTTACCGCGGGCGGGCGGTGTACAAGCTGCAGGAGATCGATGAGCGCGATCGGCTGCTGAAACCCGGCATGCGCGTGGTGGACCTCGGCGCGGCACCGGGCGGCTGGACGCAGTACGCCGCTCGGAAGATTGGCCGCAAGGGCGTGCTGATTGCCACGGACATCTTGCCGATGGACCCGGTGCCGGGCGCGGAGATCGTCACCGGCGACTTCCGCGAGGACGCCGTGCTGGACGCGATACTTGCCCTGGTGGGCGATGAGCGTGCCGATCTTGTGCTTTCCGACATGGCCCCCAACCTGACCGGGACGGGTGCGGTGGATCTGCCGCGTTCGATCCATCTTTGTGAACTGGCGCTGGACTTGGCGACACGCATTCTGAACCCCGGGGGCGCATTTCTGGTCAAGCTGTTTCAGGGTGAAGGTTCTGATGCCTATCTGGCCGAGGTGCGTCGGCGGTTCGGCTCGGTAAAGGTGCGCAAGCCGAAGGCATCGCGGCCACGGTCACGCGAAGTGTACGTATTGGCGCGTGAGCCCCGGGATGTGTAAAGCTGCCAAAAGCTAACGATTAAATGTTCTTCGAGGTGTCGTTTTGAACGGTCTGGCCAAGAATCTGATCATCTGGGCGGTAATTGCCGTCGTCCTGATGTCCGTCTTCAACAACTTCGGCCCGCAGCAGCAGACGCAGGATGTTCGGAGCATTACGTACTCCGAGTTCATCCGCGACGTGCAGGGCGGTCGCGTGGACAACGTGACCATCAAGGGCGAGAAGATCGAGGGTACGACGATCGAGGGCCAGGCGTTTACCACGGTGAACCCGAACGACCCCGGTCTGATCGGCGACCTGCTGCAGAACAACGTGGAGCTGAACGCCCACGAGGAAGCCGAGCGCTCCCTGCTGATGAGCATCCTGATCAGCTGGTTCCCGATCCTGTTGCTGATCGCCGTGTGGATCTACTTCATGCGCCAGATGCAGGGCGGTGGTGCCGGTGGCAAGGGCGCGATGTCCTTCGGCAAGTCCAAGGCCAAGCTGATGTCCGAGGACCAGGTCAAGGTCAGCTTCAATGACGTGGCCGGCTGCGACGAGGCCAAGGAGGAGGTGACCGAGCTGGTCGACTTCCTGCGCGACCCGTCCAAGTTCCAGAAGCTGGGTGGCCAGATTCCGCGCGGCGTGCTGATGGTCGGCTCTCCGGGTACCGGCAAGACGCTGCTGGCCAAGGCGATTGCCGGCGAGGCCAAGGTGCCGTTCTTCAGCATCTCCGGTTCCGATTTCGTCGAGATGTTCGTTGGCGTGGGCGCCTCGCGCGTGCGCGACATGTTCGCCGAGGCCAAGAAGCACGCCCCCTGCATCATCTTCATCGACGAGATCGACGCGGTCGGTCGCCAGCGTGGTGCCGGCATGGGCGGCGGTCACGACGAGCGTGAGCAGACCCTGAACCAGCTGCTGGTCGAGATGGACGGCTTCGAGGGCACCGAGGGGGTTATCGTGATTGCCGCGACCAACCGTCCGGACGTGCTTGACCCGGCGCTGCTGCGCCCGGGTCGCTTCGACCGCCAGGTGGTGGTGCCGCCGCCGGACGTACGCGGTCGCGAGCAGATCCTCAAGGTGCATATGAAGAAAACGCCGATCTCCGACGATGTCCGTCCGGATCTGATCGCGCGCGGCACGCCGGGTTTCTCCGGCGCGGATCTGGCCAACCTGGTCAACGAGGCGGCGTTGTTTGCGGCGCGCTCCAACAAGCGCCTGGTGGACATGTCCGACTTCGAGCGCGCCAAGGACAAGATCATGATGGGCGCCGAGCGCAAGTCCATGGTGATGTCCGAGGACGAGAAGAAGCTGACCGCCTACCATGAGGCCGGCCACGCGATTGTTGGCCTGACGGTGCCGGAGCACGACCCGGTCTACAAGGTCAGCATCATCCCGCGCGGGCGAGCCCTGGGCGTGACCATGTTCCTGCCCGAGGAGGACCGCTACAGCCACTCGAAGACGCGTCTGGAGAGTCAGCTGGCGAGCCTGTTTGGCGGGCGTCTGGCAGAAGAGATTATCTTCGGCAATGACAAGGTGACCACCGGAGCCTCGAACGATATCGAGCGCGCCACTCAGATCGCCCGCAACATGGTCACCAAGTGGGGCCTGTCGGAAAAGCTCGGCCCGCTGGATTACGGTGAGGAAGAAGGGCATCCGTTCCTGGGTGGGCAAATGGGCAAGTCGAAGCCGATGTCCGACGACACTGCGCGCCAGATCGATGCCGAGGTCCGTCACATCATCGATGCGAACTACCAGCATGCGAAGCAGATCCTGGTCGACAATATCGATACGCTGCACGCGATGGCGCGGGCGCTGATGAAGTACGAGACCATCGACGACAAGCAGATCGCGGACATCATGGCCGGGCGCGAGCCCCGCGAGCCGGCGGATTGGGATAGCGGCGGCGGTTCCGGTGGCTCGGCGCAGGCCAGCGACGAAGCCGAGGGTGGTGCCTCGGATGCCGACGGCGACGCCAAGGACGGCTCCGATGGCCGGGGTGACGATGACAAGGGCGTGGTCGGCGGTCCTGCGCCGCAGTCCTGATCCGTCCACTTTGTGACCGGGCTTGGATCCGGTCGCCGCCACTGGCCGCCAGGCCCTCGTCCTGGCGGCCTTTCTCGTTGGGTACTCACAGGAGAACGCCGATCGTGCCGACTGACGCACCGGTACTGCAATGCGGGGGGCACGCCCTGGACCTTGGGCAGCCGCGCATCATGGGGATTCTGAACGTCACTCCGGACTCGTTCTCCGACGGTGGCCAGTACGCGCGGGTGGAAGATGCGCTGACGCGGGCCCGCGCCATGGTCGCGGAGGGGGCGGAGATCCTTGACGTGGGCGGCGAATCCACTCGCCCCGGTGCGGCGCCAGTGGCGCTGGAGGATGAGCGTCAGCGGGTGCTTCCGGTCATCGAAGCCCTGCGCGCGGAACTGGATGTTCCGCTGTCCGTGGACACCATGAAGCCGGAGATGATGCGCGAGGCGGTTGCCGTCGGTGCCGGGATGCTGAATGACGTGAACGGCTTTCGCGCCGAAGGGGCGCTGGCGGTCGCGATGGGGGCGGCCCGCGAGCGTGGCGTAGCGCTTTGCGCGATGCACATGCAGGGCGATCCGCAGTCGATGCAGCGGGCGCCGCATTACGACGATGTGGTGGACGAGGTGCGCGCCTTCCTCGAGCAGCGGGTGGCGGAGTTGTTGCGTGGCGGCGTGCCGCGCGGCCAGATCCTGCTGGATCCGGGCTTCGGCTTCGGCAAGACCCTGGAGCACAACGTCGCGCTGTTTCGCGGCCTGCCGCGCCTGGCGGCCTCCGGCTTGCCGCTGCTGGTGGGCGTCTCGCGCAAGTCGATGATCGGTCAGCTGCTGGATGACCGTCCGGTCGCTGAGCGGGATCCCGGCAGTGCCGTGGCGGCCCTGTTGGCGGCACAGGCCGGTGCGCGTGTCCTGCGTGTGCACGATGTCTCGGCGACCCGTGATGCCCTGGCGCTATACTCAGCGTTGCGACCGGATGGTGGCGACGGACAGGACAATCGAGGGAACTGATGGGCAAGTATTTCGGAACCGACGGCATCCGTGGGCGCACCGGCGACTGGCCGATGACGCCGGAGTTTGCGCTGCGCCTCGGGTATGCCGTGGGCGAGGTGCTGGGCGAGAACGGCCACCGCCAGGGGCCGGTCCTGGTGGGCAAGGACACGCGCGTGTCCGGCTACATGTTCGAGTCGGCACTGGAGGCCGGGTTGTCCGCCGCCGGGCTGGACGTCGCGTTGCTGGGACCGATGCCGACCCCGGCCATCGCCTACTTGACGCATACCTTCCGTGCCACTGCGGGCGTCGTGATCAGTGCCTCGCACAACCCATTCCACGACAACGGGTTCAAGTTCTTCACCCCCGAGGGCGACAAGCTGCCGGATGCGACCGAGGCGGCCATCGAGGCGCGTCTCGATCAGCCGGCACAGCCCATCAACAGTGCGCGTCTGGGCAAGGCCGTGCGCATCCAGGATGCCGCTGGACGCTACGTCGAGTTCTGCAAGAGCGCGATCCCGGCGCGTTCCGAGCTGCGCGGGATGAAGATCGTCATCGATTGTGCCCACGGCGCGACCTACAACGTCTCCCCGCACGTGTTCGAGGAGCTGGGGGCGCAGGTCGAGATCCTCGGTGCCAGTCCGGACGGCTACAACATCAACGACGGGGTCGGCGCCCTGCACCCGGAAAACGTCGCCGAACAGGTGCGGGCGACCGGGGCGGATCTCGGCATCGCGCTGGACGGCGACGGTGACCGGGTGATCCTGGCCGATGCCGACGGCACCGTGGTCGACGGGGACCAGATCCTCGGGATCCTGGCGCTGGCACGGCAACAGGCCGGGGGCTTCGACGGCGGTGTGGTCGGGACCCTGATGACCAACCTGGGGCTGGAGCAGGCCCTGGGGGGCGCCGGCATCCCGTTCGTGCGTGCGAAGGTCGGGGATCGCTATGTCCTGGAGGAGCTCCGCCGTCGCGACTGGACCCTGGGCGGCGAGGGGTCGGGTCATATTGTCTGTCTGGAGCACACCACGACCGGCGACGGTACGGTGGCGGCGTTGCAGGTTGCACACCTGATGCACCGTACCGGCCAGCCGCTCTCGGCGCTCGCAGCGGCCATTCCCAAGCTGCCGCAGTGCCTGATCAACGTGCCCGTCAGCGGTGCGGCGGCCGGCTGCCTCGAGGCCGAGCCAGTGCGCGCCGAGGTTGCCGCGGTGGAAGATCAGCTCGGCCAGCGTGGCCGGGTCCTGCTGCGTCCCTCCGGTACCGAGCCCCTGGTGCGGGTGATGGTTGAGGGCGAAGATGTCGACGAGACCCGCTCGGCCGCCGAGCGCATCGCGGACAGCATCCGGGCGGCGATCTGATTCCCGCAACCAAGCCTCGCCTGCGCGCCCCGCGACGGCTTGGTTGATTTGCTACCGGTGCGCCGGTAACATCCCGCCGCTCTAATCATCATGATCGGACCCCGTGTATCTGCGGGGTTCGGCCGATCGCAGGAGGAAGATCCGCATGCGCACGCCGCTGGTCGCCGGAAACTGGAAGATGAACGGTTCGCGGGACGCGAACCGCGCGCTCCTGTCCGCCCTGAAGGGCAGCCTGGGCGACATCCGGGGCGTGGACGTGGCGGTCTGCCCGCCCGCGGTCTACCTCGCCGAAATCGCGAACGACCTGTCCGGTGGCCCCATCGCCGTCGGCGCGCAGGATTGTTCCGACCAGGAAAAGGGTGCCTACACCGGCGAACTGGCCGGCTCCATGCTGGCCGAGGTGGGGTGTCGCTATGTGATCGTCGGGCATTCCGAGCGCCGCGAGCGGCAGAACGAGGACAATGCCTGGGTGGCAGCCAAGTTCGTTGCGGCGCAGGCCGCCGGGCTGACCCCGATCCTGTGTGTGGGCGAGCAGAAGGCCGACCGCGAAGGCGGGCGCACCGAGACTGTGGTGGCCGAGCAGCTCGATGCGGTCCTGGATGCGGCCGGAGTCGAGGCATTCGCCGGCGCCGTGATCGCCTACGAGCCGGTTTGGGCGATTGGCACCGGTTTGACCGCCACGCCGGAACAGGCCCAGGAAGTGCATGCATTCATCCGCAACCGTGTTGCGGGTCGCGACCCGCAGGTCGCAGCCGATCTTCGGATCCTCTACGGTGGCAGCATGAAGGCCGATAATGCGGCCGGCCTCCTGGCGCTCGAGGACATCGACGGCGGTTTGATCGGTGGTGCCTCGCTGGATGCCGACGCATTTTCCGCCATTGCCCGCGCCGCGGGCGAGCAGGTCGCGGCATGATTTACGGCCTGCTCCTGGTGGTCCAGGTCGCGGTATCGCTTGGCCTGATCGCGCTGATCCTGATGCAGCACGGCAAGGGCGCCGACGCGGGCGCGGCCTTCGGCAGCGGCGCATCGGCGACGGTGTTCGGTGCGGCCGGGTCGGCCAACTTCCTGAGCCGCTCGACGGCCGTGCTGGCGGTGGTCTTTTTCCTCAACAGCCTGACGCTGGCGTATCTGGCGGCATCCAGCCCGGAGGCCGAGAGCCTGCTGGACCAGATGGAGGCGATGGAAGAAGAGGGCGATGGTCCGCCGGACCTCCCGCCCGAAGTGCTCCCGGGGCAAGAGCCCCCGGGTGGCAGCGGCCCGCAATCCGGCCGGCCGGCCGATGTGCCCGATTGAGATCCGGTACCTGTACGAATTGGCAGATGTGGTGGAATTGGTAGACACGCTATCTTGAGGGGGTAGTGGCGCAAGCCGTGTGGGTTCGAGTCCCACCATCTGCACCAAATACTCGTTGCCCCGGGCCGCTGAATATCTGTCGGCGCCCGGGGTAATTAACAATAAAAACAGCATCTTATAAAATTACGAATACTTGACACCGTTTTTGGGCATCACCTAGACTCCGTGCCCGGTGTACGGCTCTGCCGCGTCTGTGCGGGACCGAGTCGTACCCGCGCTTTCAACCAGCAACGCTGAACGGCTCGCCGGCGCGCTCGATCCACGCGACGCCTCGCGAACCTGCCCGCCTGAGGCGGCGTACGGGAGAGAGAAATGCTGGAAGGTTATTTACCCATCCTGCTGTTCATCGCAGTAGGCATCGTGATCGGCGTCGTGCCGCTGGTGGTCGGTATGGCCGTGGGTCCGCACAAGCCGGACGCGGCGAAGAATTCGCCCTACGAGTGCGGCTTCGAGGCCTTCGAGGATTCGCGGCTGAAGTTCGATGTCCGCTTCTACCTGGTTGCGATCCTGTTCATCATCTTTGATCTCGAGATCGCGTTTCTCTTCCCGTGGGCCGTGTCGCTAGACACCATTGGCCTGTTCGGGCTTCTTGCGATGGCCCTGTTTCTTGTCATTCTGGTCGTCGGTTTCATCTACGAGTGGAAGAAGGGGGCGCTGGAATGGGAATAGAAGGCGTTCTTGAGAAGGGCTTCGTCACCACCTCGGCGGACAAGCTCATCAACTGGGCCCGCACCGGGTCGCTCTGGCCGATGACCTTCGGTCTCGCCTGCTGCGCGGTGGAGATGATGCATGCCGGTGCCGCGCGCTACGACCTCGACCGCTTCGGGATCATCTTTCGGCCGAGCCCGCGCCAGTCGGACGTGATGATTGTGGCCGGCACCCTGGTCAACAAGATGGCGCCGGCTCTGCGCAAGGTCTACGACCAGATGCCCGAGCCGCGCTGGGTGATCTCCATGGGGTCCTGCGCCAACGGGGGCGGGTACTACCACTACTCCTACGCGGTGGTGCGCGGATGCGACCGCATCGTGCCGGTGGATGTCTACGTGCCGGGGTGTCCGCCGACGGCGGAGGCGCTGCTCTACGGCATTATCCAGCTGCAGAACAAGATCCGGCGCACGAACACGATCGCGCGCTGACGCACCCGGGGTAGCAGATGGCTGAACAAGACAACTGGACCGACGCCCTGCGGGCGGAACTGGGCGATGCCCTGGAAAGCCTGCACGAGGCGAACGGCGAGATTACCGTCGATATCGCACCGGGCTCCTGGCGCGAGGCGGGCGAGAAGCTGCGCGACGCCCTGGGCTTCGAGATCCTGATCGACCTGTGCGGGGTGGACTACCTCGAATACGGGCAGGACGAATGGGGCACCGACTCCGCCACCAATACGGGCTTTTCCCGCGGTGTCGAAGCGGCGACCTCCGGGCGTTTCACCTTCGATGATGCGCCGGAAGATTCCAACTGGGACGGCCCGCGGTTCACCGTGGTGGCTCACCTGCTGTCGCTCGAACATAACCGCCGCGTGCGGATGCGCGCCTGGCTCAGTGACGAGGAGTTCCCCGAGGTCGAATCCCTCGTGGACGTCTGGGCCTCGGCCAACTGGTTCGAGCGCGAGGCCTTCGATCTGTTCGGCATCCTGTTCTCCGGGCATCCGGACCTGCGCCGCATCCTCACGGACTACGGCTTTGTGGGGCATCCGTTCCGCAAGGACTTCCCGCTGATCGGGCATGTCGAGATGCGTTATGACGCCGAGCAGGCCCGTGTGGTGTACCAGCCGGTGACGATCGAGCCGCGCGTGCTGGTGCCCAAGGTGATCCGCGCCGACCATCGCTACAGCGAGGGCGAGAAGCCGGGCGAAGGAGCCGAGAATGCCTGAGATTCGCAACTTCACCCTCAACTTCGGGCCGCAGCATCCCTCCGCCCACGGCGTATTGCGCCTGGTGCTGGAGATGGATGGCGAGGTGGTGCAGCGGGCCGACCCGCACATCGGCCTGCTGCATCGCGGCACCGAGAAGCTCGCGGAGAGTAAGCCGTACAACCAGTCGATCGGCTACATGGACCGTCTGGACTACGTGTCCATGATGGCCAACGAGCACGGCTACGTGCTCGCGATGGAAAAGCTGCTGGGCATCGAGGCCCCGCTGCGCGCGCAGTACATCCGGGTGATGTTCGACGAGATCACCCGCATCCTGAACCACCTGATGTGGCTGGGGGCGCATGCGCTGGATATCGGCGCCATGGCGGTGTTCCTGTACGCCTTCCGTGAGCGCGAGGACCTGATGGACTGCTACGAGGCGGTCTCGGGTGCGCGCATGCACGCGACCTATTACCGCCCTGGCGGTGTCGCGCGGGACCTGCCCGGCACGATGCCGAAGTATCAACCGTCCTCCTGGAAGTCGCAGGAGGTGGTGGATGACCTGAACAAGATCCGTCAGGGCTCGTTGCTGGACTTCATCGAGGCGTTTACCGAGCGCTTCCCCGGCTGCGTGGACGAGTACGAGACCCTGCTGACCGATAACCGGATCTGGAAGCAGCGCACCGTCGGGATCGGCGTGGTCGACCCGGATCGTGCGAAGCAGCTGGGCTTCACCGGCCCGATGCTGCGCGGCTCGGGCATCGAGTGGGACCTGCGCAAGAAGCAGCCCTACGAGGTCTACGACCGTCTCGACTTCGACATCCCGGTGGGCACCAACGGCGATTGTTACGACCGCTACCTGGTGCGCATCGAGGAGATGCGTCAGTCGAACCGCATCATTCGTCAGTGTGTGGACTGGCTGCGCCAGAATCCGGGCCCGGTGCTCCTCGATGATCACAAGATCACCCCGCCCAAGCGCGAGGAGATGAAGGCCGACATGGAGGCCCTGATCCACCACTTCAAGCTGTTCACCGAGGGCATGTGCCTGCCGGAAGGCGAGGCCTACGCGGCGATCGAGCATCCGAAGGGCGAGTTCGGGGTCTACCTGGTCTCGGATGGTTCCAACAAACCGTATCGTCTGAAAGTCCGTCCGCCGGGCTTTGTGCACCTGTCCGCGCTGGACGAGATGGCGCGCGGCCACATGCTGGCCGACGTGGTCGCCATCATCGGGACCCAGGACATCGTATTCGGGGAGATCGACCGCTGATGGCTGCCGAACAGAAAACTGTCGCCTTCCACAAGCACGCCGCGAAGAAGGTCGAGCTGAGCGCGCACGAGCGCGAAGAGATCGACGCCTGGCTGGCGCGCTATCCCGAGGATCAGAAGCGCTCGGCCGTTCTGGGCGCGCTGCGTGCGGTGCAGCACGAGGATGGCTATCTCTCCACCGCGAAGATGGATGCCGTGGCCGACTATCTCGGGCTGCCGGCGATCGCGGTGTACGAGGTGGGTTCGTTCTACTCCATGTACGAACTGGAGCCGGTGGGCAAGCACACCATCATGGTGTGCGACAACATCTCCTGCATGCTGCGCGGCGCCGAGCCGATCATCGAGCATCTCGAGAAGCGTCTGGGCATCAAGCGCGGCGAGAGTACACCGGACGGCAAGTTCTACCTGAAGCTGGAAGAGGAGTGCCTTGCAGCCTGTTGCGGCGCCCCGATGATGCAGGTGGACCACAAGTACTACGAGAATCTCACCCCCGAGCGGGTCGACGAGATCCTCGACGGTCTGGAGAAGTAGCATGGCCAACCAGATCTGCTTTGCGACGCGTTACCTGGACAACGCCGCCGCGCTCGAGACCTACAAGAGCGTCGGTGGCTATCAGGCGCTGGAGAAGGTCTACAAGGGCAAGATGGCCCCCGAGGACGTGATCGAGGAGGTCAAGACCTCCAACCTCCGCGGCCGCGGAGGTGCGGGTTTCCCGACCGGTCTCAAGTGGTCGTTCATGCCGCGCAACAGCCCGGGGCAGAAGTACATCGTCTGCAACTCGGATGAATCCGAGCCGGGTACCTGCAAGGATCGCGAGATCCTGATGTACAACCCGCATGCGCTGATCGAGGGCATGGCGATCGCTGGGTACGCGATCGGCGCGACGGTGGGCTACAACTACATGCGCGGCGAGTTCATGGACGAAGTGAACACGCGCTTTACGGCCGCGCTGCAGGAGGCCTACGAAGCCGGCTACCTCGGCAAGGACATCTTCGGCTCGGGGGTGGACTTCGATCTGCATCCGTCGCTGGGGGCGGGCGCCTATATCTGCGGCGAAGAGACGGCGCTGCTGGAATCGCTGGAAGGCAAGAAGGGCCAGCCGCGCTTCAAGCCCCCGTTTCCGGCCAACTACGGCCTGTACGGCAAGCCGACCACGATCAATAACACCGAGTCGCTCGCCTCGATCCCGTCGATCATCCGAAACGGCGGCCAGTGGTTCGCGGATCTGGGTGTGCCCAAGTCCGGGGGCGAGAAGCTGTTCTCGGTGTCCGGGCACGTGAACAAGCCGGGCAACTTCGAGATCCCGCTGGGCACTCCGTTCAAGGATCTGCTGGAAATGGCCGGCGGTGTGCTGAACGGGCGCAAGCTGAAGGCGGTGATCCCGGGCGGATCATCGGTGCCGGTGGTACCGGGCGACGTGATGCTGAAGGCCAACATGGACTTCGATTCCATCGCGCATGCCGGCTCCATGCTGGGCTCCGGGGCGGTGATCGTGATGGACGAGACCGCCGACATGGTGAAGTCCCTGCAGCGGATCTCTCGCTTCTATTTCTCCGAGTCCTGTGGCCAGTGCACGCCCTGCCGCGAGGGGACCGGGTGGCTCTACCGCATGCTCACTCGCATCGTCGAGGGCCAGGGCCGACCCGAGGACCTGGAACGGCTGGACGACGTGGCCAGCAAGATCGAGGGCCATACCATCTGCGCCCTGGGCGACGCCGCCGCCATGCCGGTGCGCAGCTTCGTCAAGCATTTCCGCCACGAATTCGAATACTACATCCAGCACGGCCGGAGCCCGGTGGCAGACGCCGCCTGACGCTCTACCGCGCCATCGCATCAGGAATCGAGCATGAGTCAGGATCAGAAACAAGATCTGGTCAGCATCGAGATTGACGGCCGTACGGTGGAGGCGCCCAAGGGCGCCATGCTCATCGATGTCGCCGATGATGCCGATATCCGCATTCCGCGGTTCTGCTACCACAAGAAGCTGTCGGTGGCGGCCAACTGCCGTATGTGTCTGGTCGAGGTGGAAAAGGCACCCAAGCCGCTGCCGGCCTGCGCCACGCCGGTGATGGACGGCATGAAGGTGTACACCCAGTCCCCGCTGGCGCTGCGCGCGCAGAAGGGGACCATGGAGTTCCTGCTGATCAACCATCCGCTGGACTGCCCGATCTGTGACCAGGGCGGCGAGTGCGAGCTGCAGGACGTGGCCATGGGCTACGGCGAGAGCGTGTCCACCTATACCGAAGCCAAGCGCGTGGTGAAGGACAAGGACATCGGTCCGCTGATCGAGACCGAGATGACCCGCTGCATCCACTGCACTCGTTGTGTGCGCTTCGGCGAGGAGATCGCCGGGGTGCGCGAGCTGGGCGCGACCGGACGCGGCGAGCACATGCGCATCGGCACCTACGTCGAGAAGACCGTGGCCCACGAGCTCTCCGGCAACGTGATCGACCTGTGTCCGGTTGGGGCGCTGACCGCCAAGCCGTCGCGCTACAGCGCGCGTGCCTGGGAATACGCGCAGGCGGCGACGATTGCCCCGCATGATGCGGTCGGCTCCAATCTGTTCCTGCATACCGACGACGGCCGTGCGATGCGGGTCGTCCCGCGCGAGAACGACGCGGTCAACGAGACCTGGATCTCCGACCGCGATCGCTTCAGCTACACCGGTCTGTATGCGGAGGATCGACTGACCCGCCCACGGATCAAGGTCGACGGCCAGTGGCAGGAGGTCTCCTGGGAGACCGCATTGAGCTACGCCGTCGAGGGCCTGAAGGAAGTGGCCCCGGCGCGCGTGGGCGCGTTGCTCTCGCCTGCACTCTCGCTGGAAGAACACTACCTGGCGCAAAAAGTGCTGCGGGGCATGGGTGTCACCGACATCGATCACCGCGTGAATCAGCGCGATTTCCGCGACGAGGCGGCGGCCCCGCTGTTCCCGTATCTGGGGGTCGCGATTGGCGAGCTCGAAAACGCGGATGCCGTTCTGCTGGTGGGCAGCAACCCGCGCCGCGAGCAGCCATTGCTGGCACACCGCCTGCGCAAGGCGGCCTCGCGCGGTGCACATGTGAGCCTGATCAACGACATGCTGCTGGACCTGACCTATCCGGTTCAGGCCCAGCTGGTGGGCGACGAGCACGACCAGGTCCTGGCGCTCGCCGGGATCGCCGGGCAGCTCGCCGCGGCCGGCAAGTCGCTGCCGAAAAAGCTGGAAAAGATCGTCAAGGCGGCCGCGACAGACGACGGCGAGACGCGGGAAGCCTTCGAACGCGCAGCCCGTGCGCTGCTGGACGGGAAGCGGGGCCATGTGCTGCTGGGCGCCGCCGCAATCAATGGGCCAGCTTTCGCCACGTTGCGGGCCCTGGCAGGCTGGATCGCCAAACATACCGGTGCCAGCCTGGGTTACCTGCCGCAGGGCGCGAATGCCGCGGGTGCCTGGCTGGCTGGCGTCCTGCCGCATCGTGGCCCGGGTGGGGCGGAGCTGGATGTCGCCGGTACGAATGCCGCCGAGATGCTCGAACAGGGACGCGATGCATTCGTGATCGCCGGGCTGGAGCCGGGCCGCGATGGGGTCGATCCGGCGGCCTTCCAGGCAGCCCTGGAGCGTGCCGGTCTGGTGGTCGCCCTGAACAGCTTCGCCACGCCTGAACTGGAGGCTGTGGCGGATGTGCTGCTGCCGATCGCCACAAGCTTTGAGCAATCCGGGACCTTCGTGAACGCCGAGGGCCGCTGGCAGAGTTTCCGCGCCGCCTCGCGCGCCCCGGATGACGCCCGGCCGGGCTGGAAGGTCTGGCGCGTGCTGGGCAATCTGCTCGACCAGAGCGGCTTCGATTACCTGGATTCGCCCGCAGTGCGGGACGAGCTGAAGGGCCAGCTGGCGGAAGCCAGCTTCGATACCGGTGTCAACCTCAACAAGGTGCAGGTGGAGGTGCGCGAGGCCGGCGCGGGCGACGGTCTGTACCGTGTGCAGGCGGCCGCACTCTACAGCGGCGATCCGCTGGTGCGCCGTGCCGAGCCGCTGCAGACCAGCCCAGAAGGGCTGCTGGCCGAGAGCGTGCTGGTGCATCCCGAGTCCGCCGGCGAGCACGCCCATGGCAGCCGCGTGCGACTGCGTCAGGGCAAGGCCGAAACGGAATTGACCCTGTTGCTGGACGATTCGGTGCCGCCGGGTCTGGCCGTGACCTTTGCGGGCTCCGCGGCCATGGGGGCCCTCGGCCTGCCGAACACCACGGTCACGCTGGCGCGGGCCTGAGGGACTTAAGACATGTTCGACTGGATGATGAACCTCTTCTACAGCCTTCCGACGGTCATGCAGATCCTGATCGGCATTCAGCTGATCGTGATTCCGCTGATGCTGGCCGTGGCCTACACGACCTTCGCCGAACGCAAGGTTATCGGTTACGCCCACGTGCGCATCGGCCCGAACCGGGTGGGCCCGCGCGGCTGGTTGCAGCCGATCGCGGACGCCCTGAAGCTGTTGACCAAGGAGGTCATCCTCCCGACCAACGCCAATCGCTTCCTGTTCCTCAGCGCCCCGGTGCTTACGATTGCGCCGGCTTTGGCGGCCTGGGCGGTGGTTCCGTTTTTCGACGGCGGGGCCCTGGCGGACGTGAACGCCGGCCTGCTGTATCTGCTGGCGCTGACCTCCCTCGGTGTGTACGGCATCATCATCGCGGGCTGGGCCTCGAACTCGAAGTACGCGCTGCTGGGCTCGCTGCGCTCGGCCGCGCAACTGGTCTCCTACGAGATCGCGATGGGCTTCGCCCTGGTGGGCGTGCTGATGGCTGCCGGCACCCTGAACGTGGGCGGGATTATCGAGGCGCAGTCCGGGAGCATGTACCACTGGTTCCTGCTGCCGTTGCTGCCGATGTTCTTCGTGTACTTCATCTCCGGGATCGCGGAGACCAACCGTGCGCCCTTCGACGTCGCGGAGGGCGAGTCCGAGATCGTGGCCGGGTTCCATGTGGAATACTCCGGCATGGCGTTCGCGGTGTTCTTCCTGGCCGAATACGCCAACATGATCCTGATCTCGGCGCTGACCGCGATCCTGTTCCTGGGGGGCTGGCTGTCGCCGTTCCAGGGCATCCTGCCGGCCGCCGTGTTCGACTGGCCGGTGATCGGGGCACTGCTGGATCACGGGATTCACTGGTTCCTGTTCAAGACGGCGGTGTTCCTGTTCGCCTTCCTGTGGTTCCGCGCCACCTTCCCGCGCTATCGCTATGACCAGATCATGCGCCTGGGCTGGAAGGTCCTGATCCCGGTGACCATCGTCTGGCTGTTTGTCGAGGGCGTGCTGGTCGCGTTCAACGTCGGCCCGTGGTTCGCCTGAGGAGATCGTGATGAAAGCCGTGCGCCGTTTCTTCAAGAGTTTCCTGTTCTTCGAGCTGCTGCTGGGGCTGCGCCTGACCGGGCGTTACCTGTTGAGCCGCAAGTTCACCGTGCAATACCCGGACGAGAAGACGCCGATGTCGCCGCGCTTCCGCGGACTGCACGCCCTGCGCCGTTATCCCAACGGCGAAGAGCGCTGCATCGCCTGCAAGCTGTGCGAGGCGGTGTGCCCGGCGCTGGCGATCACCATCGACTCCGAGGAGCGCGACGACGGCACGCGGCGGACCACGCGCTACGACATTGACCTGTTCAAGTGCATCTTCTGCGGCTTCTGCGAAGAGGCCTGTCCGGTGGATTCCATCGTCGAGACGCACCTGTTCGAGTACCACTTCGAGAACCGGGGCGAGCAGATCATGACCAAGGACAAGCTCCTGGCCATTGGTGACCGCTTCGAGAAAGAGATCGCGCAGGCCCGCGCGGTCGACGCCCCCTACCGGTAACGCAGGGAACGCCTCATGACCTTCGAGCTTGTCCTTTTCTACCTGTTCGGTGCGATCCTGCTGGGAGGTGCGCTGGCGATGATCAGCGTGCGCAACCCGGTGCATGCGGCGCTGTTCCTGGTGCTTTGCTTTGTTGCCGCCGCGGCATTGTGGGTCATGGCGGAGGCCGAGTTCCTGGGCATCGTCCTGGTGCTGGTGTACGTCGGCGCGGTCATGGTGCTGTTCCTGTTCGTGGTGATGATGCTGGACATCAATCTCGCCAAACTGCGCGAGGGCTTCGCCGAGTATCTGCCGGCGGGGATCGTGGTCGCGCTGGCCATGGCCACCGTGCTGGTGCTGGTGATTACCCGCTACATCACCATGGACGCCCCCGAGCGCGCCGGCCCCGAGTACGCCAACACCGAGGCCCTGGGCGCGATCCTGTACACCGAGTACGTCTACCCGTTCGAGATCGCCGCGGTCATCCTGCTGGTCGCGATCATCGCCGCGATCTCGCTGACCATGCGCAAGCGGCCGGACAACAAGTCGATCGACCCGGGCAAGCAGATGGCGGTCTCCCGCGAAGGGCGGGTGCGCATGGTCGCCATGCCGTCGGAGAAGAAAGAAGCCCCGCGCCGGGGTGCGCAGGGGTCCGGGGCGAACGCCCCGGGCAGGGACGACGGTTCGAAGTAGGCACACCGAGTACACAGGCATCCCGGCCGCGCGCCGGGACCCGGACACCGGGGGCGGCCAACGTCCCCGAAAGAACTCAGGGCTAGAACATGATTACGCTAGAGCACTACCTGGTGCTGGCCGCGCTTTTGTTTTCCATCAGCGTGGCCGGGATCTTCCTGAACCGGAAAAACGTGATCGTGCTGTTGATGTGCATCGAGCTGATGATGCTCGCGGTGAACATCAACTTCATTGCCTTCTCGTTTTTCCTGCAGGACCTCGCGGGCCAGGTGTTCGTGTTCTTCATCCTGACCGTCGCCGCGGCCGAGGCGGCCATCGGCCTCGCCATCCTGGTGTTGCTGTTCCGTAACCGCGGAACCATCAACGTCCAGGACATGGATGCAATGAAGGGATAAACGGCCATGGATACGATCTATCTACTCATTGTTCTGGCGCCGCTGTTCGGCGCGATCGCCGCCGGCCTGTTCGGTCGCCAGATTGGCCGTGCCGGGGCGCACATCGTCACCATCCTGGGGGTGGCGGTGTCGTTCATCCTGTCTGTGGTGGTCTTCTGGGCGCATGTCTTCGGGGATGCCGGGGTCTACAACGAGACCCTCTACACCTGGCTGGTGTCGGACGGAATCCAGTTCGAAGTCGGGTTCCTGGTCGACAACCTGACCGCGATGATGATGCTCGTGGTCACCTTCGTCTCCCTGATGGTGCACATCTACACCATCGGGTACATGAAGGACGATCCAGGCTATCAGCGCTTCTTTGCGTACATCTCGTTGTTCACCTTCTCCATGCTGATGCTGGTGATGGCGAACAACTTCATGCAGCTGTTCTTCGGCTGGGAGGCCGTGGGGTTGGTCTCCTATCTGCTGATTGGCTTCTGGTACAAGCGCCCGACCGCGACCTACGCGAACATGAAGGCGTTCATCGTGAACCGGGTCGGGGACTTCGGTTTCCTGATCGGCATCGCCGCGCTGGTGTTCTATACCGGCAGCCTCAACTACACCGAGGTGTTCGCCGAAGGCCAGGCGATGAGCGAGGCCACGATCACCATCTGGCCGGGCTGGACCTTCGGCCTGCTGGACCTGGCGCTGATCTTCCTGTTCATCGGTGCGATGGGGAAATCTGCCCAGGTGCCGCTGCACGTCTGGCTGCCGGATTCCATGGAAGGCCCGACGCCGATCTCCGCGCTGATCCACGCGGCCACCATGGTGACCGCGGGCATCTTCATGGTCGCGCGCATGTCGCCGCTGTACGAGTTCTCGGTCGCGGCGCTGTCGTTCATTCTAATCATCGGCGCGATCACTGCGTTCTTCATGGGCCTGATCGGGCTGGTGCAGAACGACATCAAGCGCGTGGTCGCCTATTCGACGCTGTCCCAGCTGGGTTACATGACCGTGGCGCTGGGTGCGTCGGCGTACGCCGCGGGGCTGTTCCACCTGATGACCCACGCCTTCTTCAAGGCGCTGCTGTTCCTGGCGGCCGGCTCGGTGATCATCGCCATGCACCACCTGCAGGACATGCGCGCGATGGGCGGCCTGCGTCGGTACATGCCGATCACCTACGTGACCGCGCTGATTGGCTCGCTGGCCCTGATCGGCTTCCCGTTCTTCTCCGGGTTCTTCTCCAAGGACGCG
Organism: Thioalkalivibrio sp. AKL12; assembly: GCF_000377925.1. Lineage (NCBI taxonomy): Bacteria > Pseudomonadati > Pseudomonadota > Gammaproteobacteria > Chromatiales > Ectothiorhodospiraceae > Thioalkalivibrio > Thioalkalivibrio sp. AKL12. Next base: position 59,272 of record NZ_KB898893.1, on the reverse strand, counting down.
ATCATCGAGGCGGTGGGCTATTCCGAAACCCCGGGGGCCACGTTCGCCTACTGGCTGGTGCTGGCCGGGGTGTTCGTCACCGCGCTATACACCTTCCGCATGTTCTTCATGGTGTTCCACGGCGAGGAGCGCTATGACCAGGCACACAAGTACATGCCGGACCACGGCGACGAACACGACGATGAGCATGGCGATGACCACCACCACGGTCCGTTGCAGCCGAAGGAGTCGCCGTGGGTGGTGACCGTGCCGCTGATCCTGCTGGCGATCCCGTCGGTCGTGGCTGGCTACTTCATCGGTCCGATGTTGTTTGGTGACTTCTTCGCCAACAGCTTGTTCGTGCTGCCGGAGCAGGATGTGCTGGCGACCAAGGGCGAGACCTACACCGGGGTCATCGGCTTTGTACTGCACGGTCTGATGCTGCCGGCGTTCTGGCTGGCAATGGCTGGCCTGGCGACCGCCTGGTACCTGTACATGAAGCGCCCGGAACTGCCGGCGTTAATCGCCGAGCGCCTGAAGCTCGGGGTGCGCATCCTCGAGGACAAGTACGGCTTCGACCGCTTCAACGACTGGTTCTTTGCCGGCGGGTCGGTGCGTCTCGGGCGGGCGCTGTGGCGCTATGGTGACGCGCTGATCATCGACGGCTTGCTGGTCAATGGCACGGCGCGCTCGATCGGCTGGATCTCGTCGCGTGTCCGTCACATGCAGTCCGGCTTCCTCTACCACTACGCGTTCGTGATGATCATCGGCCTGCTGGTCTTGATGTTCGCCTTCGTGATCTGAGCGGCTTCGACACCCATGCGCTCGAAGCCCATCGCTGTTTCAAGGAACGACCATGTTTGCTGACTGGCCTATCTTGAGTCTGTTGATCTGGCTGCCGATTCTCGGCGGCTTCCTGGTGCTCGCCGCCGGGCGCGACGCGCCCCATGTGGCGCGTCGGCTCGGGCTCGCGGTGGCCGTAGCGACCTTTGTCGTCAGCCTGCCGCTCTGGTTCGTGTTCGAGCGGGGGACCGCCGAGATGCAATTCCAGGAGCTGGCCTCCTGGATCCCGGCGTTCAACGTGAACTACCACCTGGGTGTGGACGGCATCTCCATGCCGCTGATCCTGCTGACCACGCTGATCACTGTGGTCGTCGTGGTTGCCGCGTGGGAATCGGTGAAGGACCGCATCGCCTACTACATGGCCGCGATGCTGGTGATGGAAGGCCTGATGATCGGCATGTTCGCATCGATGGATGCGGTGCTGTTCTACGTGTTCTTCGAGGCGATGCTGATCCCGATGTTCCTGGTGATCGGGATATGGGGCGGTCCGCGGCGTGTCTACGCCACCCTCAAGTTCTTCCTCTACACCTTCCTCGGTTCGGTGTTCATGCTGGTCGCGCTGATCTGGATGTACATCCAGTCCGGCAGCTTCCTGATCCAGGATTTCCATGCCCTGCAGATCGGCCTGACCGCGCAGATCCTGATCTTCCTCGCGTTCTTCATGGCGTTCGCGGTGAAGATCCCGATGTTCCCGGTGCATACCTGGCTGCCGGATGCCCACGTGGAGGCGCCCACTGGCGGCTCGGTGATCCTGGCGGCGATCATGCTGAAGATCGGGGGCTATGGCTTCCTGCGCTTCTCGCTGCCGATCACCCCGGATGCCAGCGCCGTGCTCGACACCATGATGATCGTGCTGTCGCTGATCGCGATCGTCTACATCGGTCTGGTGGCGCTGATCCAGAGCGACATGAAGAAGCTGATCGCGTATTCGTCGATCGCGCACATGGGCTTCGTGACCCTGGGCTTCTTCCTCGCCTTCTACATCTACTCCAACACCGGTGACTGGGAAGGCGCCTCGCTGGGTATCGCCGGCGGCATGGTGCAGATGATCTCGCATGGCTTCATCTCGGCGGCGATGTTCCTCGCGGTGGGGGTGCTGTACGACCGCCTGCACAGCCGGCAGATCGCCGACTACGGCGGTGTGGTGAACACCATGCCGTGGTTCGCCGCGTTCTTCGTGCTGTTCGCCATGGCCAACACCGGCCTGCCGGGCACGTCCGGATTCGTCGGCGAGTTCATGGTCATCCTGGCCGCGTTCAAGGCGGATTTCTGGATCGCCTTCCTCGCCGCTACCACCCTGATCCTGGCCGCTGGCTACACCCTGTGGCTGGTCAAGCGCGTGATCTTCGGCGCGGTGGCCAATGAGAACGTGGCCGGTCTTTCCGACATGAATCGCCGCGAGTTCTTCCTGATGGGCGTGCTGGCCTTCTTCACGCTGCTGCTGGGCGTATGGCCGGCCCCGCTGCTGGATGTGATGAACGCGACCATCGACCACCTCGTGGCGCATATCGCGCAGTCGAAGCTCTGAAGGGGCGCCTGACATGAATTTCGAGATCCCCAATTTCCTCCCCGCCGTGCCCGAGATGTTCGTGCTCGGGATGGCGTGCCTGATCCTGGTGATCGACGCGTTCCTGCCGGATTCGCGGCGTGATGTCACCTACGGCCTGGTGCAGGCGACCCTGGTCGCGGCGGCGGGTCTGACACTGTGGATGATGGGGCCGGAGACGGTCCTGACCTTCTCGGATACCTTCGTGAAGGACCCGATGGCCGACATCCTGAAGGTGGCGGTGTACGTGACCAGCTTCCTGGTCTTCCTGTATGCCCGTCCGTACCTGATGGAGCGCGGTATCCACAAGGGCGAGTTCTACGTGCTGGGCCTGTTCGCGGTGCTCGGCATGATGATCATGATCTCGGGGCACAACCTGCTGACCCTGTACCTGGGCCTGGAGCTGCTGTCGCTGTCGTCCTACGCGCTGGTCGCGTTCTGGCGCGACAACTCGCGCGCCACCGAGGCGGCCATGAAGTACTTCGTGCTGGGTGCGCTGGCATCCGGTTTGCTGCTCTACGGCATGTCCATGATCTATGGCATGACCGGTTCGCTGGATATCGCCGTGATCGCCGCCGAATTGGTGGCTGCGGACGAGAGCATGAACGTCCCGCTGGTCTTCGGTCTGGTGTTCCTGGTGGTCGCTATCGCGTTCAAGCTGGGGGCGGTGCCGTTCCATATGTGGGTGCCGGACGTCTACGACGGTGCCCCCACCGCGGTCACGCTGTTCATCGCCACGGCGCCGAAGATTGCGGCATTCGCCTTCCTGATGCGGTTGCTGGTGGAAGGCATGGGGCCACTGCACGCCGACTGGCAGGGCATGCTGATTATCCTCGCGGTCCTGTCGCTCGCCGTGGGCAACGTGATCGCGATCGCCCAGACCAGCATCAAGCGCATGCTGGCCTATTCGACCATTGCCCATATCGGGTTCCTGTTCATGGGGATCCTGGCGGGCACCGATAGCGGGTACGCCTCGGCCATGTTCTACGTGATCGTCTACGCGATCACGGCCGCCGGTGGTTTCGGGATGATCGTGTTCCTGTCGCGCAAGGGGTACGAAGCGGACCAGATCGATGACTTCAAGGGGCTCGCCAAGCGCAACCCCTGGTTTGCGTTCATCATGCTGCTCCTGTTGTTCTCCATGGCCGGTGTACCGCCGACGGTCGGCTTCTACGCCAAGCTGGCGGTGATCCAGGCCGCGGTGGGCGCGGAACTGGTCTGGCTGGCGATCGTCGCGGTGATCTTCTCGATCATTGGCGCCTTCTACTACCTGCGTGTGGTCAAGATGATGTTCTTCGACGACCCCCAGGAAGGTGCCGAGGAGCCGGTCCAGCCGTCCGGTGCGCTGGCCGCTGCGCTTAGCATTAATGGGCTTGCGGTGCTGCTGTTGGGAATTTTCCCGGGTCTGCTGCTGTCTTTAACCCACTACGCAATTATCGGGTAACTCGTGACACAGTGGATTCCGTTTGATGTTCTAGTCTGGGGGTTTGTGGTGGTGGCGTTTATCAGCGCCAACCTGCCCTGGCTCAGTGATCGTATCGGCCTGATGGTGGTGCCGGAGAGTGGCATCAAGGGGCCGTGGACCCGCATTGGCGAATGGCTCGTGCTGTATATCGTGATCGGCGCCATCGGGAAGGGGCTGGAGTTCCAGGCGACCGGCGGTATCCATCCGCAGGGCTGGGAGTTCTACGTGATCACCCTGTCGCTGTTCGCGATGTTTGCCCTGCCCGGATACATCTGGCGCTACGACCTGCGTCCACACCTGCGGGCTGGCCAGCGCCGGGCACGCTAGTAAATAATCGGCGACAGCCCTTGCGGGGCGGGTCGCCGCTTTGGTATAGTTCTGCGTCTCGGATGCGGGGTGGAGCAGTCTGGCAGCTCGTCGGGCTCATAACCCGAAGGTCGCAGGTTCAAATCCTGCCCCCGCTACCAATTGTCAGAGAGGCCCCGTACGGGGCCTTTTTGTTAAGGACCGATGGTCCGGTCGCAACTGCTCGCGGTCGGCCCGCCGTCCTTAAGGCCGCGCTCCCGCGCGCCTCGCAGCGGAGGTTTCGCTGCAGTCATCTTGAAAGGTGTACGAGGGGCGTTCGGCGCCCTTTTTTTGTTTCTGGGTCCCGCCCGCGGGACGGAGTCGATCGAGACGCCCTTGTCGCAGAAGGCTGAACAACTGAAAACACTGCTGACCCCGGTTGTCGAGGGGGAAGGCATGCAGCTGTGGGGGCTGGAGTACCACTCCGGTTCCACGCCGCCTGTCCTGCGGATCTATATCGATGGCGAGAATGGCGTCACGGTGGACGATTGCGCGCGCGTCAGCGATCAGGCCGGTGCGGTCATCGAGGTCGAGGAGGCTCTGAAGGGGAACTACACCCTGGAGGTGTCCAGCCCTGGTATCGAACGCCCTCTGTTTACCCCCGAGCAGTTCCGGACCTACATCGGTCATCCGGTGAAGGTGCGTCTGGCATGGCCGGAGCATGACCGCCGCAATTTCCGTGGCGTACTGCTGTCGGTGGAAGATCCGATGATCGAGGTGGAAGTGGACGGCATGGCCTATGAGCTGCCGCTGGCCGCGATCCACAACGCGCGTGTCCTTGAGCAGCTATAAAAAATAGCTGTAGTCCGGGGCGCTGCTACGCTTTTTGTTGAATCGGCAGGCAACTGCCGAGTGCGGAGAGGCAAGACATGAACAAGGAGATCCTGCTGGTCGCTGATGCCGTGGCGAACGAGAAGGGAGTGGAGAAGGACATCATCTTCGAAGCCCTGGAATCGGCCCTGGCGATGGCGACCCGCAAGTACCACGGCGGCAAGATGGACGTTCGCGTGAGCATCGACCGCGAGGAGGGTGATTACGAGGCCTTCCGGCGCTGGACCGTGGTGGACGACGAGGACCCCGAGTTCGAATCCCCGGAATACCAGACGCTGCTGTCCTATGCCCAGCAGAAGAATCCGGACGCCCAGGTCGGCGACGTGATCGAGGAGCCGGTCGAGGCCGTGGACTTCGGCCGCATTGCGGCCCAGGCCGCGAAGCAGGTCATCGTGCAGAAAGTACGCGAGGCCGAGCGGGCCAAGGTCGTCGCGGAGTACCAGGATCGCGTTGGCACGCTGGTCATGGGGATCGTCAAGCGTACGGATCGCAATGGCACCTATGTGGACCTCGGGAGCAACGCCGAGGCCCTGATCCCGCGCGAACACATGATCCCGCGCGAGACCGTGCGTACCAATGATCGGCTGCGCGGCTATCTCAAGGAGATCCGCCCCGAGGCCCGTGGCCCGCAGTTGATCCTCAGCCGCACCGCGCCGGAGTTCCTGATGGAACTGTTCAAGCTCGAGGTGCCCGAGGTCGGCCAGAACATTATCGACATCATGGGCGCGGCCCGTGACCCGGGTATGCGTGCCAAGATTGCGGTGCGCTCCAACGACCCGCGTCTGGATCCGGTCGGCGCCTGCGTCGGCATGCGCGGCTCGCGTGTGCAGTCGGTGTCCAACGAGCTGGCCGGCGAGCGCATCGACATCATTGTCTGGGACGAGAATCCGGCTCAGTTCGTGATCAATGCGATGTCGCCGGCGGAGGTCCTGTCGATCGTGGTCGACGAGGACAAGCAGTCGATGGATATCGCGGTCGAGGAAGACAAGCTGTCGCTGGCCATCGGCCGTGGCGGCCAGAACATCCGCCTGGCCTCCCAGCTGACCGGCTGGGAACTGAACGTGATGACCGAGGAACAGGCGGCCGAAAAGAGCGACGCCGAGGCCCAGCAGTTGGTCGCGTTCTTCATGGAGGCCCTGGATGTCGACGAGGAAGTTGCCAGCATCCTGGTTCAGGAAGGCTTTACGACCCTGGACGAAGTGGCCTATGTGGAAGAGGCAGAACTGCTGGCGATCGAGGAATTCGACGAGGCCATGGTCGAGGAGCTGCGCAATCGTGCGAGCGACGCGCTCCTGACCAAGGCCATCGCGGCCGAGGGTGGCGATGGCTATCAGCCCGCGGAGGATCTCCTCGGCATGGAAGGCATGAGCCCGGCGCTGGCGAACAAGCTGGCGTCACATGGCGTGTGCACCATGGAGGACCTGGCGGAGCAGGCATCCGACGACGTGGTCGAGATGACCGGCCTGGATACGGAAGAGGCGTCGGCGCTGATTATGACGGCGCGCGCCCCGTGGTTCGAAACCGGGGAGTAAGCCCCGGTCGCTCGTCTCGCGGACGCGTATCACAGGCTGTCGGTTGGCCTGAAAAGAATCTGGAATGGAGGTAGGCGCCATGGCGCAAATGACAGTGCAGCAATTCGCGGAATCGGTGGGAACACCGGTTGACCGCCTCATGGTTCAGCTCAAGGAGGCGGGCGTCGAGGTCGATGGTCCGGAAGCGGCGATCACCGATGCCGAAAAGCGCAAGCTGCTCGATCACCTCCGTCAGGCGCATGGCGAGGGCGACGCAGGGCGCGTGACCCTGAAGCGCCGGACCCAGGCGCAGACCCTCAAGGTCAGTTCCGGCCAGGGGCGCTCCAAGACGGTCAACGTCGAGGTGCGCAAGAAGCGGACCCTCAAGCCCAAGCCCGCCGAGGCACAGCCCGAGGCCCCGGTGGAAGAGCCGCCGGTGGCCGAGGAGCAACAGGCCCCGGCGCCCGAGGCCCCGGAAGAAATCCGTGCCGCCGGCCCGGCGGAAGACACGGCCCCCGAGGCCCCGGTCGAGGACGAGACCCCGGTCGCCGAAGAGGTGCCGGTCGAGGAGCCCAAGGCTGAAGAGCCGGTCGTCGAGACTCCGGCCGAGCCGGAACCCGAGGTGGCCGAAGAGGCGCCGGTCGAGGAGCCCGCTGCCGAACCGGAACCCGTGTCCGAGAAGCCGAAGCGTGCGCTCAGCCGTACCGAGCAGCTGGCGCTGCAGGTGGAGGCCGAGCGCGAAGCCCAGCGCAAGGCGTCCGACGCGCGCAAGCAGGAAGCCGTTGAACGCGAAGAACGCCAGAAGCGTCGGGCGAAAGAGCTCGAGGCCCAGGAGGCCAAACGCGAGAAGGAAGAACAGACACGGTTGGAGCGCGAAGCCGCAGCGCGGCAGGCCGCTCCGGCGGCTGCCCCGGCAGCCGATGCCAAGGCCGGCAAGGGCGCCCGCAAGGGTGGCCGCAAGGACGAGCGCAAGGAACTGCATGTAGCCGGGGACCGCCGCGGTCGCCGCAAGAAGGGCGAGAGCCGCAAGGCCCAGTCCGCTGCGGCTCAGGCCGTGACCAGCAAGCATGGCTTTGCCAAGCCGACCGCGCCGGTGGTGCGGGATGTCGAGGTGCCGGAAACCATTACCGTGGCCGACTTGGCCCAGGCGATGGCGATCAAGGCGCCGCAGCTGATCAAGGCCCTGATGGGCATGGGCGTGATGGCGACCATCAATCAGTCGATTGATCAGGACACCGCGATGCTGGTGGTCGAGGAGATGGGGCATAACCCGATCGCCGCGAAGGAAACCTCGGTCGAAGACGAGATCGATACCGGTCTCGAGCAGAATGCCGAGGCCCGGCCGCGGCCGCCGGTGGTGACCGTGATGGGTCACGTCGACCACGGGAAGACCTCGCTGCTGGACTATATCCGCAAGGAGAAGGTCGCCTCTGGCGAGGCGGGTGGGATTACCCAGCACATCGGCGCCTACCACGTGAAGAACAACCACGATGGCGTGACCTTCCTGGATACCCCGGGGCATGCCGCGTTTACCGCAATGCGTGCCCGCGGCGCCCAATCCACCGACATTGTCATCCTGGTGGTTGCGGCGGATGACGGCGTGATGCCGCAAACCATTGAGGCGATCCAGCATGCGAAGGCTGCGGGCGTGCCGATGGTCGTGGCGGTCAACAAGGTCGACAAGCCCGAGGCCGAACCGGATCGGGTCATGAACGAACTGGCCCAGCACGAGGTAATCCCCGAGTCCTGGGGCGGCGATACCCAGTTCATTCAGGTCTCCGCCCATACCGGCCAGGGGATCGACGATCTGCTGGAGTCCCTGGGGCTGCAGGCCGAGGTGATGGAGCTGAAGGCCCCGGACGAGGGTCCGGCGCGTGGTGTGGTCATCGAATCGCGCCTGGAGAAAGGCCGCGGTCCGGTGGCGACCATTCTGGTCCAGTCCGGCAAGCTCAAGCACGGCGACATCGTGCTCTCGGGCAAGGAATACGGCCGCGTGCGGGCGATGTTCGACGATACCGGCACGGCCGTGAAGGAAGTCGGCCCGTCGATGCCGGTCGAGGTCCTGGGCCTGTCCGGGGTGCCGGACGCTGGCGACGAGGTGCTGGTGGTGGCCGATGACAAGACGGCCCGCGAGGTCGCAGAACATCGCGACACCAAGCAACGCGAGCGCAAGCTGGCCGCGCAGCAGGCGTCGAAGCTGGAGAACATCTTCAACCAGATGCAGGACGGCCAGATCGCGACCGTGAACATCCTGATCAAGGCGGATGTGCAGGGCTCGGCCGAGGCCCTGCGCGAGTCGCTGATCAAGCTGTCCACCGACGAGGTCCGCGTGAAGGTGGTCTCCGCCGGCGTGGGCGGGATCTCCGAGTCTGACATGAACCTGGCGATGGCCTCCGAGGCGATCGTGATCGCGTTCAACGTGCGTGCCGATGCGGGCGCGAAGCGCCTCGCGGCGGAGAACGAGATCGACGTGCGCTACTACTCGGTGATCTACGAGGCGATCGACGACGTGAAGCAGGCGCTGTCCGGTCTGCTGTCGGCCGAGATCCGCGAAGAGATCGTCGGCCTGGCGCAGGTGCGCGACGTGTTCAAGGCCTCGGGCTTTGGTCAGGTGGCCGGCTGTCTGGTGATGGAGGGCGCGGTCAAGCGGGGCAACCCGATCCGCGTGCTGCGCGACAACGTCGTAATCTACGAGGGCGAGCTGGAGAGCCTGCGTCGCTTCAAGGACGATGTGAACGAGGTCAAGGCCGGTACCGAATGTGGTATCGCGGTGAAGAACTACAACGACGTGAAGGCGGGTGACCAGATCGAGGTCTTCCAGCGCGTCGAGGTGGCCCGGACGCTCTGATGCCCGGTAACCGCGACTTCCATCGTTCCGACCGAGTCGGGGAGCAGATCCAGCGCGAGCTGGCCGAGCTCATCCGCATGGAGGTCAAGGACCCGCGGGTCGGCATGATCACGCTGGCCGGGGTCGAGGTGTCGCGCGATCTGGCGTATGCCCGAGTGTATTTCACCCAGCTCGGCGGGGCCGAGAAGGGTCAGGATGCGCAGAAGGGCTTGAACAGCGCCGCCGGTTTTCTGCGCCGGGCCCTGGGGCAGCGCATGCGTCTGCGCTCGGTGCCGCAATTGCGCTTCATCTATGACGACACGCCGGAGCGCGGCGCGCACCTGTCGTCACTGATCAACCAGGCGCTGGCCGAGGATCGGGCGCATCATGCCGACGATCCCGAGGCCCCGGATGGGGACGGCGCGGCAGATGACGGTGGCTCCGACGAGCGACGCGATCCGGACGAGGGACCGGAACGCGGGGCCTGAGCCCGGGCGTTTTCGGCCGGGCGGTTCATCCATGGCGAGCAAGCGGCGCGAGGTCGACGGCATCCTGTTGCTGGACAAGCCGCGGGGGCGCAGCTCCAACCAGGCGCTGGGCCGGGTCAAGTATCTGTTGCAGGCGAAGAAGGCCGGTCATACCGGGGCACTGGACCCGCGGGCGACGGGCCTTTTGCCGTTGTGCTTCGGGCAGGCCACCAAGGTCTCTGGCTGGCTGCTGGATGCGGACAAGCGCTATGTCGCCGAGGCGCGCCTGGGGGTGGAGACGGACAGTGCGGACCTCGATGGCGCAGTGATCCGCGAGGCGGCGGTGCCGCCCATCGAGCCGGCCACCCTGCGCGAGCTGGAGCGGCGGTTCAGTGGCGACCAGGCGCAGGTCCCGCCAATGGTCTCGGCCTTAAAGCATCAGGGCAAGCGCCTGTATGAGCTCGCGCGTCAGGGTGTGGAGGTGGATCGCCCCCCGCGTCCGGTGCAGATCCATTCCCTGGAGATCGAGCAGATCGCGGCGGACGGCCTGCGTTTGACGGTGCATTGCTCCAAGGGGACCTATATCCGTTCGCTGGTTGCCGACATCGGGCATGCGCTCGGTTGTGGAGCGGCGGTGGATACGTTGCACCGGGTCGGGCACGGCCACTTCGACGCCGCCGCGATGGTCTCGCTGGATGCCATTGAGGCGGCCTTCGAGGCGGACGGGGTCGCCGCCATCGAGGCCTTGCTGCAACCGGCGGAGGCGGCGCTGGCGCACTGGCCGTCGGTCACGCTCGACGCCGCCGCCAGCGCCGCCATGCGCCATGGTAACCCGGCCGCGCCGACCGCCGTGATCGGGCAGGCCCCAGGGGCGGCGGATGCCCCGCACGAAGGGGATACTGGCTGGCCCCTGGTGCGGATTCTTGATGACGGTGGCCGCTTCCTTGCGGTCGGTGTCCGCGACCCCGACGGGCAGATCCGGGCGCGACGTTTGTTCGTGCCGGCGGCGCACGCGCCGGCCTGAGCGTGCCCGGTCTCTTTCTGTTCACGTCGTCGTGCGTCGTGCTACCATTGCCCGCCTATCGCCAGCGCCACTGGTCGGTTAACGGTTTAGAAATTTTTCAGGAGTCAGGTTTTCATGTCGCTCACCACCGAAGAAAAATCGGCCATCGTCGAGAAGCACAAGCGCGATCCCAACGACACCGGTTCGCCGGAAGTCCAGGTCGCGCTGCTGACGGCCCGCATCCAGCATCTGATGGGGCACTTCGACAAGCACAAGCAGGATCATCACTCGCGCCGCGGCCTGTTGAAGATGGTCAGCACGCGCCGCAAGTTGCTGACCTACCTCAAGCGTCATGACCAGGAGCGCTATCAGGCCCTGGTTCAGGAGCTTGGGCTGCGCCGCTAAGGCCGGCATGACGGGCCCGCGCCATTGGTGCGGGCCCGTTCGCTTTCGGGCCCGCACCAATGGGTCGCGAGAGCCAGAATTCAGGCATCAAAGTCGCAAGAACACGGGAAACGGGAAATAACGTGGCATACAAGAAGTCATTCCAGTACGGAAACCATACGGTCACCTTCGAAACCGGTGACATCGCTCGTCAGGCCAGTGGCGCCGTCATCGTCAATATGGCCGAGACCGTGGTGCTGGTCACCGTGGTGGCTCGCAAGGAAGCCGACCCGGGCCGAGACTTCTTCCCCCTGACCGTGAACTACCAGGAACGCACCTACGCGGCCGGCAAGATCCCGGGTGGATTCTTCAAGCGCGAGGGGCGTCCGAGCGAGAAGGAAACCCTGACTTGTCGCCTGATCGACCGACCGATCCGTCCGCTGTTCCCGGAAGGCTTCAAGAACGAGACCCAGGTGGTCGCGACGGTAATGTCGATCAACCCCGAGGTGGATCCCGATATCCCCGCGATGCTCGGGACCTCGGCCGCGCTGGCGCTCTCCGGCGTGCCCTTCGCCGGGCCGATTGGCGCCGCGCGAGTCGGTTACCGCGCCGGTGAGTACCTGCTGAACCCGACCTACAGCGCCCTGGCGGATTCCGACCTTGATCTTGTCGTGGCGGGTACCGAGAACGCCGTGCTGATGGTCGAATCCGAGGCCAACCAGCTCTCCGAAGAGGTGATGCTGGGTGCGGTGATGTACGGCCACGAGCAGATGCAGGCCGCGATCCAGGCAATCAAGGAACTGGCGGCCGAGGCCGGCAAGCCCGCGTGGGAGTGGCAGCCGACGGCGTCGCTCGAATCGCTCGAGGAGCAGATCCAGGGGGTGGTCGGCGAAGAACTGGTGGAGGCCTACCAGATCGCCGAGAAGCAGGCGCGCACGCAGCGCATTGGCGAACTGCGCGGCAAGGCCGTGGAGGCTCTGGTCAGTGAAGACGAGTCCGGGCCCAACCTGGATGACGTGAAGACGGCCTTCCACGACCTGGAGTACCGCCTGGTCCGTGATCGTATCCTCGACGGCAACCCGCGCATCGACGGCCGCGACACCAAGACGGTACGCCCGATCCACGTGGATACGGGCGTGCTGCCGCGCGCGCACGGCTCCGCCGTGTTTACCCGGGGCGAGACGCAGGCAATGGTGGTGGCCACCCTCGGCACCGATCGCGATGCCCAGATCATCGACGCCCTGGAAGGCGAGCGCCGCGACCGTTTCATGCTGCACTACAACTTCCCGCCTTACTGCACCGGCGAAACCGGATTTGTCGGGTCACCCAAGCGCCGCGAGATCGGCCACGGGCGCCTCGCCAAGCGTGGCGTGCAGGCGGTGATGCCGAACGAGGCGGACTTCCCCTATGTGCTTCGCGTGGTCTCCGAGATCACCGAATCCAACGGGTCCAGCTCCATGGCCTCTGTCTGCGGTACCTCGCTGGCGCTGATGGATGCCGGCGTGCCGCTGAAGGCTCCGGTTGCAGGTATAGCGATGGGCCTGATCAAGGAAGGCGATCGCTTCGCCGTGCTCTCCGACATCCTCGGCGACGAGGACCATCTGGGCGACATGGACTTCAAGGTGGCCGGCACCAACGACGGCGTGACGGCGTTGCAGATGGACATCAAGATCGACGGGATCACCCGCGAGATCATGGAGCGGGCGCTGGCCCAGGCCCGTGAAGGCCGCATGCATATCCTCGGATGCATGAACGAAGTGCTGCCGCATCATCGTGACGAGATGTCCTCGCACGCGCCGCGCTTCATCACCATGAAGATCAACCCGGACAAGATCCGCGACGTGATCGGCAAGGGCGGGGCGACCATTCGCGCACTGACCGAAGAGACCGGCGCGACCATCGACATCCAGGACGACGGCACGGTGAAGGTCGCCTCCACCGATCAGGCGGCGGGCCTCGAGGCCAAGCGCCGTATCGAAGAGCTGACGGCGGATATCGAGGTGGGGCGCCAGTACACCGGGAAGGTGGCGAAGATCATGGACTTCGGGGCGTTCGTCTCGATTCTGCCGGGCCGTGACGGTCTGGTCCACATCTCGCAGATCTCCGACGAACGTGTCGAGAGCGTCGGCGATTTCCTCTCGGAAGGGGATTCGGTGACGGTGCGGGTCCTGGAAGTGGACAAGCAGGGCCGCATCCGTCTGAGCATGAAGGCGGTCGAACCCGAGTCCTGATCGGACTCGCTTCGATCAGGGGCGCTGCTTTTTCCGGCGCCCGGCCATTCAGATTCGGGACGCGTGGGCATGGACCTCGTCAGTATTCGCAAAAGTTACCGGCGCTACGCTCGCCACTACGACGCCACCTTCGGTCGAGTGTTCGCGACCGGGCGGGCCAGCGCGCGGGAGACCCTGGCGCCGGTCTCGGGCAAGCGCATCCTGGAGGTCGGGGTCGGCACCGGGATCTCGCTGCCGGATTATCCGGATGACTGCGAGGTGGTGGGGATCGATGTATCCCGCGAGATGCTGGAGGTTGCGCGTGGGCGCCTGAACGGCGGTCTGCCGGCGGTATCCGGCCTGTGCGAGATGGATGCCGAACAGCTCGGCTTCGCCGACAATAGCTTTGATGCGGTGGTCGCGATGTATGTGGCCACCGTGGTACCCAACCCCGATGCCCTGTTCGCCGAGATGTGGCGAGTCTGCCGCCCCGGGGGACGCTTGCTGGTGGTCAACCACTTTGCCTCGCAGCAATGGTTGTTGCGCGGCGTCGAGCGCTGCCTGCGGCCGCTGTCGAAGGCCGTTGGGTTCCGGCCGGACATGGAATACGAGGACTTCGTGCGCGTGACCGGGCAGGAGCCCTGCATGGTCGCCCCGGCCAGCCTGTTCGGCTACTGGAAACAGGTCGAATTCCGCAAGCCTGTCTGAACGTTCGTCCTCGCGGGGCTCAGCTACGAGCACCGTGATTGCGAGGAGCGCAGCGACGAAGCAACCTCCGTCTGTACCCCCGCGTTTCGTTTGGATCGGTTCCGGGGCCGCCGATGGAGGTCGCCACGTCGCTGCGCTCCTCGCGATGACGGTGCTCGTGGCGACGCCGCGGTTTGTCAGCGGCGGGTGAACAACGGCAGCTCGTGGCGCCGCGCATTGGCGGCGAGAAATTGCCCGCGGCCGTCCCGCTCGGCATCCAGCCCGGCCTGTTCCGTTGAAGGTTCCCCCAGGATTGTTGCCAGGAACACCTCCAGTTCCCGCCCGTCCACCCGCAAGCTGCCGAAGGGCGTGCCGTCGGCGGCCGCATGCCAGAACAACCGTGGTTGCCAGTTGCATCCCTGGATCTTCGGGTGGCGGTAGAGTTCGATCAGGCGCTGTTCGAGTGCGTCGGACATGGGAACCTCGGTCGGGGCGGGCCGGACGAAACGCTGTAGGCAGAAACGTCGGCTAGCGCGAAAAGACGTTACTGTAGAACAACACCATCCCCGCGTCAGAGGACCCGACGAATGGCCATCGACTGGAAGCATTACGATTCCGCCCCGTTTTACGACGAACTGATCGAGAAACCTGGCCAGCCGCGCGCTCCGGCTCGGGCACTCGCGGAATACCTGGCCTCGCTAGACGAGGGCGAGATCCACAGCCGCAAGCAGGCCGCGGACAGCGCGATTCTCGAGATGGGTATCAGCTTCACGGTCTACACCGAAGGCGAGAACATTGACCGCGCCTGGCCGTTCGACATCATCCCGCGGGTCATTGCGCGCAAGGAATGGGATCAGGTCACGGCCGGCCTCGAGCAGCGCCTGAATGCCCTGAACCTGTTCATCGACGATATCTACAACGAGCAGCGGATCTTCCAGGACAAGGTGATTCCGCGCTATGTCCTGAATCAGTCGAAGAACTTCCGCGAACAGTGTGTTGGTATCAAGCCGCCGCAGGGCGTCTGGGCACACATCTGCGGCTCGGACCTGGTGCGCGACGGCTCGGGGCAGTTCTACGTGCTGGAGGACAACCTCCGCGTGCCTTCCGGCGTGTCGTACATGCTGGAAAACCGGCAAGTCACCAAGCGGGTGTTCCCGGAGCTGTTCGAGAGTTCCAGCATCCTGCCGGTGGATGAATATCCCACCCAGCTGTTCGACATGCTCGCCTCGATCTCGCCGCGTCCGCAGGATTACCCGGAGATCGCGGTGCTGACGCCGGGGATCTACAACTCGGCCTACTTCGAGCACTCCTTCCTCGCGCAGCGCATGGGCGCGGAGCTGGTGGAGGGCGCGGATCTGGTGGTCGGCGACGACGACTGCGTCTACATGCGCACCATCGATGGTCTGGAGCGCGTCGACGTCATCTACCGGCGCATCGACGACGAGTTCCTGGACCCGGAGGTCTTCAACCCGGATTCGATGCTGGGCGTGCCCGGGCTGATGCGCGCATGGCGCCAGGGCAACGTGGGGCTCGCCAACGCGCCGGGCGCGGGCGTGGCCGACGACAAGGTGATGTATGCCTTTGTGCCGGACATCATCCGCTATTACCTGGATCAGGAACCGATCATCCCCAACGTGCCGACCTATCTCTGCGTCAACGAGAAGGATCGTGCCTACGTGCTGGATCACCTCGACGAGCTGGTGGTGAAGCCGGCCAACGAGTCCGGTGGCTACGGCATGCTGGTCGGCCCGCACGCAACCAAGAAGCAACGGGCCGAGTTCGCGCAGCTGATCAAGAAGGACCCGCGCAACTACATCGCCCAGCCGACGCTGGACCTTTCGGTGGCCCCGACGCTGTGCGGTGACGAGATCGAACCGCGGCACCTGGATCTGCGCCCGTTCGTCCTGCAGGGGGTGCGCACCGACGTGACCGCCGGCGGGCTGACCCGCGTGGCGATGCGCAAGGGCTCGCTGGTGGTGAACTCCTCGCAGGGCGGGGGCAGCAAGGACACCTGGATCGTGGACGAGGAGAACTAAGATGCTCTCGAGAGTCGCAGAACGCGTGTACTGGATGGCGCGCTACGTTGAGCGTGCCGAGAACACGGCGCGCATGGTCATGGCCTTCAATCTGCTGGCGCTGGACATGCCGAAATCGGTGCAGCTGTCCTGGAAGGGGCTGGTGGACGTCACCGGTAACGAGGCCCTGTTCGACAACCACTACCAGCGCGAAGATGAACGGAACTGCGTGAAGTTCCTGCTGGCCGATGCCGATAACCCCAGCTCCATCCTCAACTCCCTGCGCGCCGCACGCGAGAACGTTCGCACCACGCGCGATCTGGTGCCCTCCGAGGCCTGGGAGGTGATGAACGAACTCTATCTGTTCGCGCGCGACCATATCGACCAGGGTATCGGCAAGCGCGGACGTTTCGAATTCCTCTCGGACGTGATCCAGCGCTGCCAGACCCTGACCGGGCTGCTGGCCGGAACCATGAGCCACGATGCCGCCTACGACTTTATCCGCCTGGGGCGCAACCTGGAGCGGGCCGACATGGGGACGCGGCAGATCGACGTTGGCGCACTGCGCCACCTGAAGAAGGATGGTGAGGACCCGGGGCCCTACGAGGGACTGCTGTGGACCAGCATCCTGCGTTCGGAGAGCGGCTTCCAGATGTATCGTCAGCATGTGAAGCGGCGCATCAACGGCGTGGATGTGGTGCGCTACCTGTTGCAGGACACCGCCTTCCCGCGGTCGGTTACCCACGCCCTGACCCAGGTACAGGACGCGCTGGAAAAACTGCCGAACAACGAACTGCCCCTGCGCCTGGTGATCCAGGGGCGCCGTCACGCGGCCGATGCCCACGTGGACGAATTGATCAAGGAAGAGGCCCTGCACGCCTTCATCGACGTGCTGCAGCGGGATATCGGAGATATTCACGGCGCGAACGCCGAGACCTGGTTCCTGGCCTCGCCGGCGCAGGTGCAGACTCAGGCGGCGTAGCTTCGCCGCGCTGCGGTGTTCAGCGCCGCGGCTTTTTCGTCTTGGCCGAGGAAGACCCCGCCGTCTTGCCGGAGCCGCGGCTGACGCGCGTCCCGCGCTGCTTGCGTTCGTGGGCGGATTCCCAGTCGAAGCGCGGCAGGTCGGTGAAGGCCTTCTTGATGTTCATGTCCCAGGCCTGGGTGAGCGACCGCAGGTAGTCGTCGTCCGTCTCCAGGCACAGGTAATGGTCGAAGGTCAGGGTGCCGCGCTCATAGACCATCACCTCGATCGGTGGCCCCACGGTCAGGTTCGAACGGATCGTCGAGTCGATGGAGACCAGGGCACAGCGCGCGGCATCGCCCAGCGGGGTGGTCGGGTCGATGATGCGGTCCAGAATGGGCTTGCCGTATTTGCTCTCGCCGATCTGCAAGAAGCGTGTCTGCTGCGAGGTGGTGATGTAGTTGCCCTGCGGGTAAACCATGAAGATCGCCGGCGCGTCCTGGCCGATCTGGCCGCCGATGATCAGCGTGGCCTCGGCCTTGATGCCGGAGCGGGACAGTGCCTCGGAGTGCTTTTCCGCCTCTTCGCGGTTGAGCCGGCCCAGATAGTCGGCCGCATCCGACATGCGCTCCACGGTGGCCAGGCTCTCGTCGGCACCTTCTTCCATGTCCCGTTTGAGCTGCTGTACCACGGATTGTGTGGTGGCGAGGTTCCCGGCAGCGAGGACCACAAAGACCCGCTGACCCTCGATCTCGAAGGTGTGCATCTTGCTGTAGGTGCTGACCTGGTCGACGCCGGCATTGGTGCGGGAGTCGGAGGCGAAGACGAGACCGTCGTCCAGATCGATGGCGACACAATAGGTCATGGGGACGCGGGTTTCCGGGCAAGGGGGTGACGGCATACTAGGGCTGGGGTCGGGGGGCGTCAACGCGCCGGGCGGATGGTTGCGCCCAGAACATGCATCGAACCGATGCCCTTGGGTGACGGTCTCTTGCTTCGTTGAACCCCTTTCTTACTGGAGGTCCCGATGCTTCGGCGCTGGTTCTTGTTCTTGATCATCCTTGGATTTTCCCCCGTAATCGCGAGCGCCGACACACTGGCCCCGGATGCGCTGATCGAGCGCATGCAGGCGGGTGGGCTGGTGATCTACTGGCGGCATGCGGCCACCGACCGCAGCCAGCGGGACACCGACCTGTCCGACATGAGCCGTTGCGAGGGGCAGCGCAATCTCGACGACCGCGGGCATGAGCAGGCGCGTCAGGTGGGCGAGGGCTTCGAACGCCACGCGATCCCGGTCGAGCGCATCCTGAGCTCGCCCTTCTGCCGCAATGTCGACAGTGCCCGGATTGCCTTCGGCGAGGACTCCTGGGAGGTCCGTGACGACCTGTTCAATGTGCCGCCAGTGCGTGACCGTCAACGCCAGCAGGAGCTGGTCGATGCATTGCGGCGCTATCTGGTGACGGCGCCGGGGGATGCCGGGAAGAACGTGGTGATCGTGGGCCACAACATCAATCTTCAGCAGGCCGCCCGGGTTCGCATCGACGAGGGTGAAATCGCCGTGTTCGAGCCCGGCAGCGACTTGCCCCGGGTACTCGGGGTGCTCACGCCCGACGACTTCGACTGAGCCCCGGGAGACTGTGAGGCGCGGGCCCGGTGGGTGCCGGGTACCGCGGCCGCAGAGCGTCCGCACACAAGGGAAACACCGAATCCATCACTCGCAAGGAGGACGGCATGCGAAATGGGATGCTGAGCGCAATCCTGGCCCTGTTGCTGGTGGCGTTCGCTACCGCAACTGCGGAGACGCTGGCACCGGATGCGCTGATCGAGCGTATGCAGGCGGGTGGGCTGGTGGTGTACTGGCGGCATGCGGCGACCGATCGTTCGCATGACGACTACGACCTGTCCGACATGGACAATTGCGAAGGACAGCGCAATCTGAGTACGCGCGGGCGCGAGCAGGCGCGCCAGGTGGGCAAGGGCTTCGATCATTACGCGATCCCGGTGGAGCAGGTACTGACCAGCGAGTTCTGCCGTAACTGGGAGACCGCGCACTATGCCTTCGGTGACTACGAGATTCGGACCGAGCTCTACAATCTGCCGATTATCCAGGACGATGAACGCCGCGAGGACCTGATCGAAGGCCTTCGGGGGCATCTGAACACGCCGCCCAGGGATCCGAAGCAAAACATCGTCGTTGTGGGCCACGATCTCAACCTGCGCCACGCCGCGGATGTGGAAATCGAGGAGGCGGAAATGGCGGTGTTCGAGCCACACGCCGACGGCCCGCGCTTGCTGGGCACGCTGAAGCCGGACGATCTCGGCAAGCGTTGAGGGGCGTTGGAGCCGACCGGTCGCCCCTGGCCCCGCTATGCGGGGCCAGGGGCTGGAATGGTGCCTAGTAGAGGAAGTCGGGCAGGTGCTTGCGCAGGGTGGTGGCGTCGGTCGACTTGGTGATGTTCTTGGCGACCTCGGCGGTGACGCTATGGGCAACGGTCGGGTCCAGCATTTCGCGCAGGGCGCCGAGGAACGAGGGTGCGGCGACGATCACCAGTTTTTTGAAGGTGCCGTCGTTATGGGCGGACTTGAGGCGTTCGGCCACCTGTCGGGCAAAGCGGTTGCGCTCGTTGGCGGCGGGGTCGGTGCTGTCCTGCATGGCGTGGCGGGCGTCCCCGCTGGCGCTGCTCCAGCTGCGCCCGGGACGATCCGAGACGAGATCCTGATTGTGGGCGCGGGATTCGCTGTGCGAGAGCGTCTCGCTCTCGTGCATCCCCTGGCAGGCACGGCCCTCGCAGGTGAAGATGCGGGCTCGTGCGGCGTCGGCGACAACGATCCAGACAGTATCCATGCAGATCCTCCTGTAGCGTATTCGGTGGCCCGACCGGCCGTTTCCTGACGTACCGGGCCGCTGTGGTGCCGGCCCGACAGGCATCGGCCCCATCTCCGAGTGTAGATGTTTTGCCGGTTTGCGGGTGCGGCTTGGCACGACGAAACGAACGTTCCGTGCGGGCGCGCACGGCCTGCCACGCGGTACCCTGAAGCCTCTCCCGTTCGTGCGCCGTGTTGCCCAAGGAAAAGACCCCATGAGCGTCCTCACCTGGCTGGGTATCCTCGTCTGCCTGTCCCAATCGGCGATTCTGTCCGGACTCAATCTCGGACTGTTCTCGCGCAGCAAGCTGGAGCTGGAGGTCGAGGCGCAGAAGGGTGACCGGCGCGCGGAGCGCCTGCTGGCCCTGCGCGCCGATGCCAACTTTGCCCTGGTGACCATTCTCTGGGGAAACGTCTCCGTCAACGTGCTGCTGGCGTTGTTGTCGGGTTCGGTGATGGGCGGCGTGGCGGCATTCCTGTTCTCTACCGTGGTGATCACGATCTTTGCCGAGATTCTGCCGCAGTCTTATTTTTCGCGGCATGCCCTGCGGGTTGCCGGGGCGCTGTATCCACTGCTGCGCTTCTACCAGATCCTGATGTACCCGGTGGCACGGCCGACTGCCTGGGTGCTGGACCGCTGGCTGGGGGGCGAGGAGATTCGCTTCTTCCCCGAGCGGGACCTGCATCACCTGATTGACCTGCACATGCAGGCCCACGGCAGCGAGATTACCCGGGTCGAGGGGCGGGGCGCGCGGAATTTCCTCGAGCTGGACGACATCCTGGTGCAACACGAGGGCCAGGCGCTGGCCCCGGACAGCGTGATCACGCTGGACTTCGAGGCCGGGCGTCCGGTGTTCCCGGCGATCGAGCCCCGTACCGATGATGCGTTCCTGCGTCGACTCAATAGGCCGGGTCGCAGCTGGATGGTGGTCATCGATCCCGAGGGCGAGCCGCGCACGGTGATCCGGGTCGCGGATTTTACCCGCGAGGCGCTGTTTGCGCCGGAGCGGTTCGATCCCCACCATCACTGCCATCACCCGCTGGTCGTGCGTGATGGCAGCCACCGGCTGGGCAGCCTGGTACCCCATTTCCGGGTGCGCCCGGCCAGCAGCGGCGACACGGTGGTTGGGGACGACGTGATCCTGCTGTGGACCGACAGTCAGCGCCGGATATTGAGTGGGTCGGATATCCTTGGGCGCCTCTTGCGCGGTGTCGGCCGGGAGGCCCCTGCGGACACGCCGGCGCCGGTTTGATTGAGATACTGGGGAGGCGAATGGAGTTCAGGGTCGTGGGAGGGGCGGGGATTGTCCCCTATCTGGAGGATGTTGCACGCCTGCGCATCGCAGTCTTCCGCGAGTGGCCCTATCTCTACGACGGCAGCGCGGAGTACGAAGAGCGGTATCTGCAGGACTACGTCGACTGCCCGGATAGTACGCTGGTGCTCGCGCTGGAAGGTGATCGCGTCGTGGGGGCCTCCACTGCGCTGCCGCTGGCTGCGGCCGAGGCGGAATTCCAGGCTCCCTTCCTTGAGCAAGGACTGGACCCGGCGGCGTATTACTACCTGGCGGAATCGGTACTGGAGCCGGACTTCCGCGGCCAGGGGGCGGGGCATCGGTTCTTCGACGAGCGCGAGGCGGCAGCGCGGCGCCTGGGCTTTGCCCATGCCACCTTCTGCGCGGTGGTGCGCCCGGAGGATCACCCGCGACGCCCGGCCGGTTACCGGCCCCTGGACGGGTTCTGGAAGAAGCGCGGCTACCGGCGCGCCGAGGGGCGGGTTGGCCACTTCCCGTGGCCGGATATCGGCGAGAGGCAGGAGAGCCTCAAGCCATTGCAGTTCTGGTGGCGCCGGCTCTGACCCGATGCCGACTCCAGCCCGCAGTCGTTCTACGCCTTCGAGTCGTCGCCGCCCCGGTCGTTCGTGTCAAGCAACCCGGCCAGCCCGGCAAACGGGTTGTGGGTGGCCGAGGAGGTGCTCGCCGTATTCCCGCTGCCCGGAGTGGCGTCGGTGTAGCGCTGGTGTTCGTTGTCGTGGCAGTACAGGCACAGCAGCTCCCAGTTGCTGCCGTCGGATGGATTGTTGTCGTGGTTGTGGTCGCGGTGGTGCACGGTTAGCTCGCGCAGATTGACGCGGGTGAATTCGCGCCCGCAGCGGCCGCATACCCACGGATACATCTTCAACGCTTGCTCGCGGTAGCCCTGTTCCCGTTCCGCCTGGTCGCGGCGGCTGCGGGCAACCAGGTCGTCGAGGCGGTTGGGGGTCGAGTGGCTCATAGGGCGTTCTCCGAAGGTTGGCTGGGTCCACCGTAGCGCCAGCGCGCGGTGGTGGCCAGAGAAACCCGAGTCAGTGCTTTTCGCGCAGGTACTGCGCCAGGGCGTCGGGCGAGCGTTCGTGGCCCGAGGGGAGGCTTCCTTGGGGGTCCCGCAGCCAGGCGGCGATGTCGTCGAACGTGGTCTCGGCCCCGGTATACCGGGTCAGCATGTGATAGCCCTCGGGGTACAGCGCGGCCCGATGGTCATCGGATCCCTGGGCGCTCAGGGCCTCCAGCAGGCGCGCCAGGGGCAAGGGTGGCACCAGATCGTCGCGCGCTCCGTACAGCGTCAGGCTCGGTGGGGGCAAAGTCGGGCCCGCCTCCAGCGCGTGGGTCATCAGGGTGGTCAGGCCGTCCAGGGCATCGATGCGGGCATCACGCAACACCAGCGGGTCGTCACGCATCTGTTGTAGCACCGCGGGGTCATCGGTGGGGTGGATGTCGAGGTCAGCGGCCATCTCGCCGTCCAGGCGCCAGCCGGGCGCCAGGCGCGCCCCGAGCCACAGGCCGAAGCGCTGATACCAGGGCATGTCGCCACGGCTCCAGACCGCCGGGGCGATCAGGACCGTGCCGGCGACCCGGGGCGATGCAGTGGCGGAATCGGTCGTTTCCTCCATGGCCAGCAGCGCGACAGCGCCGCCCATGCTCTTGCCGATCAGGTAGGGCGTCTGGTCGGGGTAGCGCTCTTGCAGCAGCCGGAGTGCGGTGCGGGCGTCCTCGGCCAGCAGTCGGTGACCGGACCAGTAGCCGGCGTTGCGCGTGGCTCCGAAGCCGCGCTGGTCATAGGCATACACCGCAATGGCGTGCCCGGCCAGCGCCTCGCCCAGCGCCTGCATGCTGCCACCGTGGTCGTTGAAGCCGTGCAGGGCCAGCACAACCCGCTCGGGGGTGTCCGGCCCCCAGCGGTGCAGCGGCAGCCGGTCGCCATCCGTCGTGTGGATCACCTCGGAGGCGATCATCGGGGTGCGGGTCTCCTCACCGGAGGGGCTGGGTGCCGTCCCGGCACAGCCGGCGAGCGCTAGCGCGAGTGTCGGCGCCAGCAGACGCAAGGCCCTGCTAACGAGCATCGGACTCGTCGTCGCCTCCGTTGGTCGTGGTCTGCGCGCCGGGCGGGAACAGGAATTCGCCCGGACGTTCGCGCAGGTGGCGACCATAGGCGCGAACGACGCGGCCAAAGGTGCCGATGCGCACGCCACGGGCACGCAGCGCAACGTACAGCGCGAGCCCGAAGCTGACCCACAGGTTGACCGCCCCGATCAGCAGCACGAACCCCAGAAACAGGACGAACATGCCCAGCCCGGGCGCTTCGCTGGCGGTGACATAGCCGAGGTTGGCCGAGGCAAAGGCGACGTGCTGGATGTCCAGGGGCAGGTTCAGCAGGTAGCCGACATATCCGGTCACTCCCAGAAGCACGCCGAACAGGAAGTTGCCGATCAGTGCACCGTAGTTGTGACCGATCCAGTCGGCCAGGCGGTGGCGCGCCCCGGTCGGCAGCAACCGGCGCAGAAGCGGATGCTCGCGCAGGCGGCCGGGCAGGTCGAGGTAGGCGCAGCGGTTGTCGAAGAAGCCCGCAATCAGGCCGGAGACGAACAGCCAGACTCCGGCGATCGCGGCAAAGAATAGCGCCAGGCCCATGATCGGGTGCAGCCCGTCCACCAGGTAGTCGACCTCGCGACCGGACAGGACTGGAGCGCTGAACAGGCCCGCCGCAAACAGACCGATCAGGATGGCGGTCGGCAGCGCGATGCCCACGTTGCCGAGTACTGCGGCGAACTGCGAACGGCCCACCCGCATCAGGAGATCGGCCATGGTTCGTGGATCGGCTGTGCCGCGTTCGCTTTCCTCGATGGCGGCGGCCAGACGCGCGGCGGTCATTGCCGGCTGCTTGGTGGCCACGGTGAAATGCAGGATGTGGATCAGCACAAAGCCGAGGCCGTAGTTCAGGCTCACCCACAGGGTGTTGACCGCGTGGGACAGTCCCAGGGATTCGATCTGGATCTTGATCAGGGCCATGACCGCGATGATCAGCCCGGCGCCGGCTCCGGAGCGCAGCATCTGGAAGTATTCGCTGCGCGACTGGGTGATGTAGTGCTCGCCGGTGTCGCTGACTTGCTGGGTGATGCTGCGCGAGACCAGCTTGATGTTGTCCTGCCACAGCGCGCGTACACCGTGCTGGCGGGCGCTGATGGTGATGAGTTCGCGGAACACCCCGACCGAGGCTGCGCGCGTGTCGCGGTCCGCGTCCGGCTCCAGCAGGTCCAGTAGCTTGTGAATGCGGCCGAGGGTCTGGTCCAGACGTTCCAGAAGGTGGGTGAGCGACAGGCTGTTGCCATGGGTGATGGCTAGCTGGCGCAGGCGCGCGATCTGCTCGCTGCACTGCTCCAGTAGCACCCGGGCATGGCGGTCATCCATGCGCTCGTGATCGGGGTCTTCCAGCGCGGCTCGGTAGTCGCGCACATAGGCGGAGATCTCGCGCTCCTGGGCGACAAAGGCCGAGTTGTGCTCGGCGATCGACGGGTCCAGGCGCAGCAGTTCCGGTTCCAGTTCTTCCGCGGCCACCCAGATCGACAGCATCTCCAGGGCGTAGAGGATCTCCTCGCGTGCCCGTTGCAGGACCCCGGGGTGTTCCCCGGTCAGGCAGCCCAGGGCCTCCAGCAGGCGCCACCAGGCATCGTCCGGCAGGGCCGCAACCCAGGCGGCGTCATCGGTCTGGTGAAACACGTGATAAAGCACGTCTTTCAGGTCGCGCCGGTCCATTGGGCGCGGATTGATCCGCTCGTAGATCAGCTCCGCGGCCTCGCGGAAGAAACCCTTGCGCGAGAACAGCCCGATCCCGGTGTACAGCGTCAGGTGCCGGGCGTCCTCCAGCCCGTCCTCCAGGCGCTCACGCAGCCGGTCCTGCAGGCGCGGGTTCTCGCCCAGGGCGAGGGTTAACTGCTCAATACGGGAGATCACCGGCGCGACATTGCGCGGGTCTTCCGGGCGCAGCCAGTCCACGAGCTGGCGCAGGGTCTCGGCCAGATCGAGATCGGCGTCTTCCACGCTGGCGAGGAGGTGTTCCGCATCCTGCTTCGGCATGACAATCCCTGTGGCTGCGGGGTTGGCGTTGCATTATACGAGCGTCTTCCCGGGACGTGTGGCCGCCCGAAGGCCGGCCCCTGAAGGCACTCAACGTTGAGCTTGGGGCGCGCTGCGTTCACAATACGTCCTTCAATTCTCCCGCGTGTGCACGCGAGCCCGCCCATTTCGGGGCGGCTTGCATGAGGCGTGCGCGAATTCCCGCGCGGGTTCGGGCCGCGACGCGCGGGAACCATGGGCCGCGGGCCCTGGCCCAGAGCGAATCGATGATCCAGCTGCGCACCTACGTCTACATGGATTCCCTCCAGCCGCAGCTGGCGGAATACATGGCTACGGTCTCCCAGGGCTTCCTGCCCGTTCCGGGAGACTCCTGCCTGTGGGTGGAAGTGTCCCCGGGGATGGCGGTGCACCGCCTGACCGACGTCGCACTGAAGGCGACCAACGTGCACCTCGCGCAGCAGGTGGTGGAGCGCGAATTCGGCTCCATGGTGATTCACCATCGCAGCCAGAGCGAGGTGATCGAGGCCGGCCGGGTGCTGCTGGAGCGTCTCGGTGCCAGCCAGGAGGACCGCCAGCCCTGTCGCATCCCGTGGCAGGAGACCATCCGTGGGATGACCCCGGACCACACCGTGTTGATCAACCGCCAGAACCGCCGCGGGAACATGATCCTGCCGGAACAGAGCATGTTCATCCTCGAGGCGGAACCGGCCGGCTACATCATTTATGCCGCGAACCAGGCACTGAAGGCATCCAATGTTTCGCTGATCGACGTGCGCGCAGTCGGCGCCTTTGGTCGCTTGACCCTCGCGGGACGGGAAGGCGACGTGGACGAGGCGGCGCGTGCGGCGATCCACGCGCTGCACAACCCCGCCGGGACCTGAGATGCATCGCGCCCAGCTGCTGGACCTGCTCGCCCGACACCAGACGACCTTCATCGAGGAGGCCGGCTACGTCCGCCGCGCCCTGGAGTTCGTCAGCGAGCACCCGGACTGCTTCCACTGCGATCTCCTGCCCGCGCATGTAACCGGTTCCGCCTGGGTGGTCAGCCCCGACCGTGAGCAGGCCCTGTTGCTGCTGCACGGCAAGCACCACCGCTGGTTCCAGCCCGGCGGGCATGCCGACGGCCAGGCCGACATCCTGCAGGTGGCTCTGCGCGAGACCCACGAAGAGACTGGCCTCGCCCCCGAGCAGATCCGCCTGGTGGAAGAGGATGTCTTCGATCTCGACATCCACACCATCCCGGCCAGCCCGCATTTCCCGATGCACGAGCACATCGACGTGCGCTTCCTGCTGGAGATCGACGACCGCCTGCCGGTGCCCGGCAGCGACGAGTCGAACGACATCCTCTGGGTGCCGCTGCAGCACGTCTCGCGCTACAACAACTGCCGTTCCCTCTGGCGCATGGTGGAAAAGACCCGCCGTCTACGCACGTTCCGGCATACGCACCCGCGCTGACCCAATCCCTCGGGGCTCTTCCGTGCGGCGTTCCCGCGGGCATGACGGGACGCTATAGTCGCGGTCGGTCCCCTTGATGGATGCCCGCGTGTCGATACGATTCCTGCCGCGCCTGTGCCTGCTGCTGTCTCTGCTTCTGCTGCTTCCGCCGGCGGGTGCCGGAGAGGTTGAATCGCGCACGTTGACAGTGACCGATCCCGCCGGCGTCGACCTGGGCGTCACCGTGTACCCGGCCACTGGCGATCGGCTCTACCTGTGGCTGCTTCCGCAGGCGGGCGAACATACCAACCATGCGCGCTTCGGGCACGAGCTGGCGGCGATGGGCGTGGAGGTCTGGCAGGTCGATCTGCTGGATGCCCATTTCCTCCCGCGCACCAATGAGAGCATGCGCAGCCTGGATGGCGTCAGCGTGGCCGCATTGCTGCGCGCAGCGCACGCGCAGACCGGCAAGCAGGTGATGCTGGTCGCCTCGGGCCGCCCGGCGATCACCGCCCTGCGCGGCCTGCGTCAGTGGCAGGCGGACGGCCCCGAAGCGGCCTACGTACTCGGTGCGGCGCTGGCCTTCCCCAACCTGATGGTCGACACGCCGGTGGCGGGTGCCCCCGCCGAGTTCGTCGATGTGGTGCGCGCCACCAGTCTGCCGGTCTTCCTGCTGCAGCCCGCACAGGGTGTCTATCGCTGGCACCTGGACGACATCCTGACCGACCTGCGCCGCGGCGGCAGTGCGGTGTTCGTGCAGACGGTCCCGGATGTGCGCGATTTCTATTACCTGCGCCGCACCGATCCCGAGCCGGAGGAACAGGCCGCGGCCGAGCGCCTGCCTGCGCAACTGCTGCAGGCGGGCCGGCTCCTGGCCAGCGTCCCGCGCCCGCTGGCGGCCGCGCCGCTGCCGGAGGCCACCCGTGCGATCGAAGTCGGCCGCGGGCTGGTGGAGCGCGATCGTCCACGGCCGGTCGCGGACTTCGCGCTGACCGATCACCTGGGTGACGAGCAGTCGCTGTCCGATTACGACGGCCAGGTGGTGCTGCTGAATTTCTGGGCCAGCTGGTGTCCGCCCTGCGTGCACGAGATCCCGTCGATGAACCGCATGGCCGAGACCCTGGGCGAGGGCTTCGCCATCGTATCGGTCAATTATCAGGAAAGCGCCGAGCACATCACGGCCTTCATGCAAGAGGTGCAGGTGGATTTCCCGGTCCTGATGGACTTCGACGGACGGGTGGCTGCCGATTGGCGCGTTTTTGCCTTCCCCAGTTCGTTCATTCTCGATCGTGACGGCCGCGTGCGCTATTCGGTCAACAGCGCCATCGAATGGGACGACCCCGACGTCATTGCCACCGTAGAGGCCCTGATGGCGGAGCCGAAGTAGCCGGTGGGCTGGCTGTCGGAGTCACCGTTGATTCGCCACCCATCCCGTCATTGCGAGCTCAGCAATCGGGCGGGGCTGAGCCCTTGTCTGGCCGATTGCTTCGCTGCGCTCGCAATGACGAGGTGGACGGCCTCCTGGGCTAGCCGTCGGTCTCGCCCTCGACCGTGGTCAGGCCGAAGGCGTGCCACATCTGCATGCCGCCGCGGTACCACTTGAGGCGCTCGGCCGGGTAGCCGAGGTTGGTCAGGGTGCGGATGTTGGTGGGTGACTGGCCGCACCAGGGGCCGTTGCAGAACAGCACCAGGGTCTTCGCCCGGCTGAAGTCGTAGAAGTCGCCGTCGAAGATTGCGCCGAAGTCTTCGGTCAGCACGTTGCGCACGTCGTCCGGGTTCGCGCCGGAGGCAAAGTGCAGGCGGTCCCAGGGGATGTTGACGGCGCCGGGGATGGTGCCGCGGCGGTATTCGCGCGGGGTGCGCGAATCGATGATCACCAGGTCGTCGTGCTCCGTGGTCTGCTGGAGGTAGTCGATGAACTCCAGCTCGCCCAGGGTCTCGACGCCGGGCCCAAGGCTCATCGGCTGGATACAGAACGGTGGGCAGGGCCGCGCGACCTGTGCATAGTCGAGGTCGATGGTCGCGAAGGTGTCCTGGTCGCGGGTCACCGTTACCAGTTCGTCGCCGTGGCGCACCTCGAACTCGGCCATGTCGGTGGTGATGCCGACCTCTGTTTCCGCGAATGCCGGAACGCTCAGGAACAGGACCGCCGCTGCGAGCAGGTTTGATCGCACTTTTGGTGCGGTAAAGGGTGCTTTCATGGGGGAGGCTCCGCTATGTCTCTCATACCTCGAACGTAGACTCGAACTGCGGCGATTGCGCGAAATAACGCCTGCCCGCGTGGGCATTTCCTGACCCGGTAACGTCCTGCACAAGGGGGCGCGCGATCCATCTGGTGGGGGTGACCGATGATGTACGGACGCCTTGATATTCGGGGGGGCGTGCAGGTCTGGTAGGGTGCGCGCTCGCTCGCGCGGGGCAGGTGCGCACAGGATTGCGTCCAGAGGAAGGAAGGTGTTTGTGTTGCGAGGGATGCGTACGTTTTGGGTGGCCGGCATTGCGCTGGTGGCCACCGGGTGTTCCATCACCCAGTCGATCGAGCCGCTGGATGCGGTGGATGTCAGCCTGGTCTGCGTGCTCGACAACCCCGAGATCCACATGGCTGGATTTCAGCCCGAGATGCGCGAACGTGTACATTGATCAGTGTTTCCCTAGTGGACGAACTGTTCGCGCAAGTGAATGCCGTGGAGTTGATCCGCGGAGGCGAACAGGCGGATCAGGGACGCGATGAAGACTCCGACGGCCGTTCGGTCGAGGCGCGACTGGAAGAGCTGGATCGCTTGCACGACCGGGGGCTGATTACCGAAGCGGCCTACGAGGAGCGTCTGCGCGCCATCCTGGCGGATCTTTAGCACACCCCGCGCGGCGCCGCGCCCTTTCCGGGCCGCTATGCGTCGTCGTCCAGCAGGTCGCGGATCTGGTCGATCACGCCGGGTTCGGTCCATTCGATGGCGCCGAACAGGTAGTAGCGCAGGCGGCCCTTGCGGTCGACGACGTAGCTGGTGGGGTAGGCCATCGCGCGCCAGTCGTCGAGGGAGTCCTGTTCCGGATCGAGGAGGATGGTGAACTCGGTCTGCACCTCGTCCTCGATGAAGCGGCGGATAGTGTCCTTGTCCTCTCCCAGGTTCACCGCCAGGATGCGAAAGCCTTCGTCGCGCAGTTCGTCCTCCAGCAGTTGCATGGACGGCATCTCGTGCACGCAGGGCGGGCACCAGCTGGCCCAGAAATTGATCAGCACCACCTCGCCGCGATAGTCCTCCAGTCGATGGATATCCCCCGCCAGGTCGGGCCGCTCCAGCGGCGGGGCCGCCACGGGTTCATCCAGGGCGTTGAGCTGTGCGTCGGTGCCGCTTGGGGTGCGTACCGTCAGGTCCGTGTCCGCTTCGGCCACGGCGGGCGTCCGTTGGTGAGGCAGCCGCGTCAGCAGGTCCATGGCGAAGATCATCTCGCGGTGGAAGGTCTCGCTGGCGAGCCGCTCGGCTTCTGTCGCATCGGGGCGGAAGAAGAAGCGGTCGCGGATCCCGGGAAGCAGCCGCGCACCCACCGCGCTACTGCCCTCGGTCAGCCCGCTGCGAATCCGCCCGAGATGCTGGCGCTGGGGCGACTGGGCCGGTTGCAGGATGTACACCGGCAGATTAGTCAGCCGGACGATGGGTTGTAGTTCGGCCTCATCGGTATCCACCCCGGTATGCAGAAAGGGGCTGGTCATCAGCAGTCCGGCCAGGTAGTCGGCCTCGGGGTGGGCTTGTTGCCACTGGTACAGGCCGGTGAGCAGCCAGGGCAGGGCACGGTCATGCCCGAAGGCATAGACCGGTCGTCCGGTATCGGTGTGGGTTGCCTCGATCAGGTCCGTCACCGTGGCGGTGGGCATGTCGTCGAAGCTGGATGCCGCCTCGGGCAGGAAGTGGCCGGTGAACGGATCGACCAGCCAGGTCTCGACCCCGGCCGCCTGCAGCGCCAGCGCCTGTTGTCGATGGCCGTCCTGCAGGCCGTGTTCGGAAGGAAACCACAAAAGCACGGCGTCGCCATCGGCGCGATAGCGTTCCACCGGGATCTCGGCCCCGCCGGCCTCGATCGAAGCGGCGGCGTCGACTGCGCCCGTCGGGCCGTTCGCCTCCTGCGCCGGTGCGGCGAACGGCATCATCAGCAGGGCCGCGAGGGCAAACAGGCGTACGAGAATGCGGTGTGTCATGGAAACCTTGGTGAAGGGGCTCGGGAATAGACGCGCGAGAGCTTGATATTGCTCCACGGGTCTCCTGCGGGGTGTCAGGATTGTGTTCGCAGTCGGGGATTCCGGTCCCTACAACACGGGCATGCCTGCAACGGGTATGGGTTCGGCGGGGGCGATGATGATGCGGTCACGTCCGCCGTCCTTCGCGGCGTACAGGGCCTGGTCGGCGCGTCCCAGCAGCGAGTCCATGGTGTCGCCGGGGTGGAAGCTGGCGATCCCGGCCGAGCAGGTCTGGCCGTTGGGCATCGCGGTGCGCAGGCGCTCCAGCACGCGGCGGGCCTGCTGCGCATCAATGTGCGGGAATACCACCACGAACTCCTCGCCGCCAAAACGTGCCAGCAGGTCCGTGGGCCGCAGGATGGGGCGCCAGGCATCCACCATTTCCTGCAGCAGGGCATCGCCGGCTGCATGGCCGTGGGAATCGTTGAAGCGCTTGAAGTGGTCAATATCCAGGAATGCGAGGTTGAGCGGGCCCTGGGTGCGTTCGGCGCGGGCGATCTCGCGGGTTAACTGTTCTTCCAGGTGGCGACGATTGCCGGCCCCGGTCAGCGGGTCGGTACGCGAGAGGTTCTCCAGGCGCTTGGCCTGGTGCTGGGTCTCGCGCAGCAATCCAGCCATGCGGTACAACACCAGCAGGAACAGCAGGATGGAGGCGATCGCCGCAACGCGAATGATCTCCATCTCGCTGCCCGCCGTGAACAGGATCACCATCGGCACCAGGACGGACGCGGCGCCCAGCACGAGCAGACGCCGGCCGGAGAGTTCGGCGTGCGAGGTGTGCGCGCGCGGTTCGATCTTCGCGGAAGGGTGCCATGCGGCCGCCATGATCAGGGAATAGGCAATCAGCCAGAAGGCATCGGTGAGTCCGCCCGCGGTGTACCAGCCGGTGGAGTTGCCGTGGGCGTAGAGCAGGTCGGCCGTCAGATAGGCGAGCATCCCCAGGAGGAGGAAGCTGTGGGCCGTGATGCCGGTTCGGTGGAGGAACACCAGGCGCAGGACCAGGGGCAGCAGGACCAGGTCGGCGACCGGATAGCCCGTGGATACCAGCAGTTGCAGCCAGGTCAGGTCGGGGTCGTAGGTGTAGGGTGCGATCAGCAGGGCCCATCCGAGCACTGCGGCCGAGATTCCCACGATCAGGGCATCCACAAACGCGCCGTCGTCGCGTGCGGTCTGGCTTCCCAGTTGCCACAGCGCCATGGCAAACAGCGGGTATACCGACAGGTAGAAGATATCCGCGGCCGACGGGAAGGGTTCCAGGCCCTGCAGGTCCAGCCAGTACCAGATGCCGTGCCCGATCGCCGCCAGCGTCAGTGCGGTGGCGATCAGGCCCCAGGCGGTCGCGCCGAATGGCCTCGGCCGGCGCAGTACGGCGATGCCGACAGCGAGGGCAGCGCTTGCGGTGCCCAGCACGTAGAGACTGCTGGCCAGCAGGCCATAGGGCAGGGCCACATAGGTTGCGGTCAGCAGGAGGCCAATGCCCAGGAGGACCTGCCAGGTATCCGGCCGAACGGCCCGGGCGCCGCGATGGTTTCCCCCGTCAGCGCAGTGCGTGTCGTCGTGCTGGATACTGGCCCATTTCCCCATGGACAATATGGTGACAGACCGATTGCGGGTTGTCCCGTTTCGGCATGCCTCTTGAGCCGCTCAGCCGGGCGCCACGGGCTACAAATAGCCGGTGACGCCCGTGTGAGGTCAGGTTACAGGCCGATCAGTTCGGCGTGGACACCGGTGGCGGTTACCGTGTCCAGCAGCTTGCGGCTGTCGACCCGTTCCGGATCGTACTCCACCACCATCAGGTGGGGCCGTTCATCGTGACTGGAGGCGGCCATGACGCCGGGGAGTTCACGCAGGGTGTCCTGTATGCGCTCGCGGGCCGCGTGGTCGGTGTTTTCGTCGATGTGGATGGTGACATCCGCCATGTGATTGCTCATTGGGGGTTCCTTCGGCTGCTGGGCCGTGTGCCTTTACCCTGAATATAGACACTGTACGGGGTGGCTCAAGCGGAGGCCTGGCCGGCGGCGGAACAGGGGGCTATGGTGGAGGGATGGACGCAAAAAGGAGAATCACGATGCGAGCGATCTGGCTGGGACTGGTCCTTGCCGCGGCAGGTAGTACCGCGCAGGCCGAAGAACTGACGGGCGACACGCTGCTGGACGCCGCCAACGCCGAGATCACCAACATCGACAAGGAGGGCCTGCAGGAGTGGATCGCCAGCGAGCCGGACCATGTCGTGATCGACGTGCGCACCCGCACCGAGATCGAGCACACCGGCGGGCAGATCCGGTCCAGCGAGACGCTCAATATCCCGCGTGGCTGGATCGAGTTCGAGGTGCCCGGCGAGATCCCGGACAAGGACACCCCGATCGTCGTCTATTGCGGTCAGAACCTGCGTAGCGTGGCCGCCGCGCAGACCCTGCAGCAGATGGGCTACACCAACGTGCAGAACTACCCCGGCGGCTTCTTCGAGTGGCAGGACGCGGGCCTGCCACTGTACGTGCTGGACAAGGCACGCGACTCGTTCCTTTATGACCGGCCGCAGGAGGTGACCGATGGCGTTTGGTCCGCGATCGGCGCGACCCAGCCCTCCACCTACGAGAACTCCGGCCACAACAACAACCTGTCGTTCATCATCACCGAGGACGGTGTGGTGGTGATGAACGCCGGCGACAACTACCTGCTGGCGAAATCACTGCACGAGGAGATCCGGAAGCTTACCGACCAGCCAGTGAAATACGTGGTGCTGGAGAACGCCCAGGGCCATGCCATGCTCGGCATGACCTACTGGCAGGAGCAGGGCGCCACGGTGATCGCGCACAAGGATGCCTGGCGCGAGATCGAGGCCAACGGCCAGGCCAGCCTGGAGGGTGCGCCCAACCGCACCCGTGACAAGGCGTTCATGACCGAGCTGGGTACGCCGGATGTGACCTTCGCCACGCGCCTCGACCTGGACATGGGCGGCGAGACCATCCAGATCCGCTACCTCGGACCGGGCCATGCCCCGGGCGATATCGCCATCTGGGCGCCCGCGCGCAAGGCGCTGATTACCGGCGACCTGGCCTTTCACCAGCGCATGCTCCCGATCTTCGATTACACCGATACCGCCGGCTGGATCGAGACCTGGCATGAACTGGAGGCCCTGGATGCCGACTACATCATCCCGGGCCACGGTGAGCCGGTGAATGACTTCGACGTGCTGCGCCGCTACACCCACGACTACCTCGTGCATCTGCGCGAGGAGGTCCAGCGCATCCTCGACGAGGGCGGCACGCTGAACGATGCCTACAACATCGACCAGTCCGCCTACCGCCACCTGGACACCTACGGCGAGCTGCACCGCCAGAACGCCGGCCGCGTCTTCCGCACCATGGAGTTCGAGGACTTCTGAACCGGAATCCGGGTGCGGTGACCCGGTCATTGCGAGCGCAGCGAAGCCATCTTCATCCATAACCCGGGCCGCCCATCCGCGGCCCGCCCCCCTCCAGGGTATTGATCGGGCCTGTGCAGCGCATGGGCTCGATCGTTTTTCCGCGATGTCTCGTGGCCGGCGTATGGCGTTTCGCATATGTTCGCGCTAGATTAGAACGAACGTTCGGTTCGGTTGTGATGATGACGGAAAACCCAAAGCAATCGGTGCGCGGTGCGGCACTGCGCAAGCTCGTGCTGGATACCGCCCTGGAGCGGTTCAGTCGCGATGGCTATTTCAATACCTCCATCCATGACATCCGTCGCCAGGCCGGGGTCTCCATTGGCTCGATCTATCACCACTTCGGCAACAAGGAGGCGCTGGCCAAGGCGCTGTACGACGACCTGCTGCAGCGCATGGACGCCGGCCTGGCCGAAGTGATGGGGCGCGAGAGTGACTGCCGTGCGCGCTGCGACGGAATCATCGCGTTCCTGTTCGAGGCCGCGATCGAGGCCCCCCAGGCCATGCGTTTCGTGCTGGAGGCGCGCCACCGCGAGTTTCTCCCGGACGAGCCGCCGGTGTGTTCTTCGCAACCGTTCCAGCGGATGCGCGAGTGCATCGAGCGGGGCATTCAGAGCGGCGACGTTCGCCCGATGGAGGTGCCCGTAGCCGCCACCGCCGCGTTCGGTGGCGCAATCCGCCTGCTGCATTTACACCTCGACGGGGCTCTGGAGAGACCCCTGCCGCACTACCTGTCCGAGACCCAGGAGGCCGCCTGGCGCGCCATCGTCATGCCCCCCCCCGGACAACCCGTACCCCGCTTCCACCCCTAAGGAGAGTCCCCTATGAAAATCGTCGCTTCCTTGTTCCTGCTGTTTGCCCTGTCCCTGTCTGCCTTGAGCGTCCAGGCCGATGCTCCCACCGATGCTCGGGCCCTGGAGGGTGTTGAGCAGGGTCGGGTGGTGTTCGACCTGAATAACAATGATCCGGAGATGCTGGCGCTGTACCTGATGGTGATTCGCGAGACCTTTGAAGACCTGACCGATCAAGGTGTCGAGCCGGATATGATTCTGGCGTTTCGCGGGCGGGCCGTGACCATGGTGTCCGAGGACCGCGAACGCTTCGATCTGACCGAGTTCGACCACCTCGACGCCATCGAGGAGCACGTGGCTGCGTTGAAGGAGAAGGGCGTTCGCATGGAGTCCTGTGCCGTGGCCACCCGCCTGTTCGGGGTCGAACATGGCGAGCTGCTGCCCGGCATCGAACCGGTGCGCAACACCTTCGTCTCCCTGACCGGCTATCAGGCGCAGGGTTACGCGGTCATCCCGATCTACTGAGTCCGATTGATTCAGGCACCGAGTCCGGGCACGAGAGATCCGGACCTAAACCACGAAAGGAGGAGTATCCATGCGAAACCGAATAGTGATCCTGCTGGTGGCCCTGCTGCTGCCGCTCGGGCTGGGCTCGACGGCCACCGCCGAGGGCCTGGACAACCGCGAGGCAACCCAGGGCATCGAGACCATGCGAGCGGTCTACGACATGCGCAAGTCCGACCCGAACGTGATGCTCGCCTATTTGCGTGGCATCGCCACCAACCACGAGAACCTCATCAAGGAGGGCGTGGAGCCCGATCTGCGCATGGTCTTCATCGCCGAGGCCGTCAAGTTCATCACCACCGACCCCGAGCCCGAGATCGCTATCGACCACGGCGACACCCTGGAAGAGATCGCCAAGGCCGTCGACCGCCTCGATGAGCTGGGCGTGAAGATGGAGGTCTGCGCCGCTGCGACCCGCGCCTACGGGGTGGACAACGACAAGGTGCTGGACGCGATCCAGCAGGTCCGCAGTGGGTTCATCGCCGTCATGGGGTACCAGAACCAGGGCTACGCACTGGTCCCCGTCTACTAGGAAAACGCTGACCAGCGTCTTCCTGGGTTCCCGCCGACCCCACACGGGTCATGTCTTGTCGCCGCAGGGATGCGGCGATTTTTTTGTCCTGCAAAGGGGCGTTGACATGGCCGCCAATCTGCGTGGATTGATCATTGCCTTCCTGGTGGATGGCGTCTCTATCCGTATGGATCGGCGCCGTTCATTCGAACTCCGCCGTTTTCTATTACCATAAAACTCCAATGTTTGGCGTTGCCCCGCAGGGAAACCTTGCAGGCGGGGTAGGGTCCGACATCCGCGTGATGCCGAAAGGCACCCTACGTAGAGATGATTTCGCCCCGTTGGCGGCCCCGGATGATCGACCGGGGACGGTGGCGGCCCCTTCGACGAGACGAGATCAATGCCATGACCAGCGGTCGAGATCTGCTTGATGGGCTGGCCCACCTGACGGGCATACGCAATGCCCAGCGCTTGGAATATAGTCTGCTCAAGACGCTGGACGACATCTACGAAAGTGCCCGTATATGGGCGATTCAGCTCGATGCAGAAGGCCAGCCCCGCAGCCTGCATACCTTTGATCGCAAGCACGATGCCGTGATGACGGTGCCGTTCGACCCCAAGGACCAGCCGGTCCCTGATGGGTTGCTGGAGCAGGCGTTGGCAACCGGTCAGCCGGTTGCCGAGGCCGATGTGTCCGGTCGTCGGGTCTCGGTCTTTCCGATGTCCGGGCTCAACGAGTTCAGTATCTGCCTGGTGTTTTCATTCGATGACGACGATGCTGACGAGTCCCTGGATGCCCGCCTGGTCAAGAGCTTCCTTTCGGTGTATCGCAACTTCGTCAAGCTGATTGATGACGCCCAGACCGATGAGCTGACCGGTCTGCTCAACCGCAAGACGTTCGACGACAATTTTCGCGATCTCGCGACCCTGGAACGTAGTGTCCACCGGCCGGGGCTGGCGGAGGATCGTCGCCGGGAGCCCGATCCGGAAGAAACGCAGATCTGGCTGGGTGTGATCGATGTCGACGACTTCAAGAAGATCAACGACGGTTTCGGTCACGTGTATGGCGACGAGGTACTAATTCTGCTCGCGCGGCTGTTGCAGAAGAGCTTTCGCGAAAACGACCTGATCTATCGTTTTGGTGGGGAGGAGTTCGTGGTGCTGGCCGAGATCGCCGGTGCCGACCGGGCCGCCGCCACCTTCGAACGGCTGCAGCACGCGGTTGCCGATTATGTAGTGCCGCGAGTCGGCCGGGTCACAACGAGCATCGGCGTGACCCAGTTGCGCCCGTACAAGACGGCCAGCGCCGTACTGGACGAGGCCGATCAGGCCTTGTATTACGCCAAGGCAAACGGCAAGAACCGGGTCTGTATGTACGACCGCCTGGTCGCCGAAGGCATGATTAAGCCCTCCAGGATTGACGTGGGCGAGATCGAACTGTTCTGACCACGCCGCTCGGTGCAGCCCCGCAACTAGGGGCTCGGGCGGCTTGGTCGGATGGAACGGCCGCTGGCGGTACCCCCGACCCGCGAGACCCCGGTAAATACGATTCAATGGTCTCCTGCGTACGGGGGTGCCCCAGGTTTCCCTAGCCGCGGGCGAGGCGGCGGTTGAGCGCGTAGACCGACAGCGGTGCGAAGACCAGCGCGATCGCCAGCGCCCAGGCGAGCGACCACAAGGCCGGTTCAAGGGCCGGACCCTCGGCGTTCATCAGGCCGCGGGCGGCATCTGCCAGCAGCGACACCGGGTTGGCCTGCACGAAGCCCTGCAGCCACACGGGCATCGTATCCACCGGCACGAAGGCCGAGCTGACGAAGGTGACCGGGAACAGCGCGGTAAAGCCGAACAGCTGCACGTGCTCCGGGTCGCGTGCGATGACGCCGACCAGCACCATCACCCAGGAAAAGGCCACGGCAAAGGTCAGCACCAGCGCCACCATCGCCAGTAGATGGGCCCATGAAGTCTCGAGGCGAAAGCCCAGCAGGAATCCGACGACCAGCAACAGGGCAATGCACAGCAGCTGCTTGACCACGTCCGCCAGGATGCGCCCGGCCAGCGGCGCCCAGCGCGGGATGGGCAGGGCGCGAAAGCGGTCGAACACGCCGCGGGTCAGGTCGGTGTTCAGGCCGTGGCCCACGTACACGGTAACGAACAGCATGTTCATCACGATCACACCTGGCAGCACGAACGCCAGGTAGTTCTCTGGCGAGCCGGCAATAGCCCCGCCGAATACGAACAGGAACAGCACCAGAAACAGGATCGGCTGGATGCTGTAGTCGCCCAGCTCCCAGGGGTTGCGCCGCACCTGCACCAGGCTGCGCCAGGCCAGCGCCAGGGTCTGATCGAGGGCCTTCATGGCGTGGCCTCCGCGTTGCCCGACTCTTCGCGGCTGGCCCCGCTGCGCCCGGTCAGGGACAGGAACACATCATCCAGACTGGCGCCGCGCAGCCCCAGCTCCGCGACCTCGATGCCGGCGGCGTCCAGCTCTCGCAACAATGCGGGCAGCAGGGCCGGGTCCGACACCGGTACGCTGATCGTTTCGCCCTCCACACGGGGCGGGGTGCCCACCATCGCGGCGACCCGCTCGCCCGCCGCCGCGGCCTGTTCCGCGCGGGCTACCATCAGGAACAGCGAGCGTCCGCCGACCCGGGCCTTCAGCTGTGCGGCGGTGCCTTCGGCGATCACGCGTCCGTGGTCCAGTACCACGATGGCATCGGCCAGGGCGTCGGCTTCCTCCAGGTACTGGGTGGTCAGCAGCACGGTTGTGCCGTCGGTCTGCAGTTGGCGGACACGCTCCCACAGGTCGCGGCGGGCCCGGGGGTCGAGGCCAGTGGAGGGCTCGTCGAGGAACAGGATGCGCGGGCGCCCGACCAGGCTGGCGGCCAGATCCAGCCGGCGCCGCATCCCGCCGGAGTAGGTCTGGGCCGGGCGCTGGCCGGCCTCGCGCAGGTCGAAATCCTGCAACAATTCATCGGCGCGGGCCCTGGCGTCACGGCGTTTCAGGCCCAGCAGGCGGCCGATCAGGATCAGGTTCTCCCGTCCGGTCAGCTTCTCGTCCACCGAGGCGTACTGGCCGGTCAGGCCGATGATCTCGCGCACCCGAGCGCCGTCGCGAGCCACATCGAAGCCGCCTACACGGGCGACCCCGGCGGTGGGCGTCAGCAGGGTGGCGAGCATACGCACCACGGTTGTCTTGCCGGCGCCGTTTGGCCCCAGCAGGCCCAGTACGTGGCCGGCCGGCACCCGCAGATCCACGCCGTCCACGGCCCGCGTGCCGCCAAAGTCGCGCACCAGGCCTTCCACTTCGATGGCGTTGTCCAAACTCGTCTCCCTGTTCGATGCCCTTGCTGAGACGCCGTCTGGCCGTACCGGTTCCTCAGCGTGTCCCCCAGTCACCTTGCCGCACCTTCAACAGGTCGCGGATCTCCGTCAACAGTTTCTCTTCGTTGCTGGGTGCCGCGGGTTCCTCCGGCTTGGCCTCTTCCTTGCGCTGCAGGCGGGCGATCCCCTTGATGGCGGCGAATACCACCACGGCGATAATCAGGAAGTCCACCACGCGCTTGATGAACAGTCCGTAATTGATCGTGACCGCCGCCACGCCGTTCTCTGCCTCGCGCAGCACGATCGCGAGTTCTCCAAAGTCGACCCCGCCGATCAGCAGGCCGATGGGTGGCATCACTACATCGGAAACCAGTGAGGACACGATCTGGCCGAACGCCAGCCCGATGATGACACCCACGGCCATGTCGACCACGTTGCCGCGCGCCACAAACTGCTTGAACTCGTTCACGATGCCCATTGCCCTTCACCAGTCGATGGATGCTGCTAGATCTATAGGCCAGCGCCGGGGCGGTTGCCATGGCAGGGCGAAGGGGGGAGACCGGAGTTTGCGCGGTGGGCACGTCAGTTTGAGTGCCGCGCCGTTGCGCTTGACGCGCGTGATTGTGCCGCGCGACGCTGTAAATAGATGCATAGTCTATAAAGGTTATAGCGGAGCGTCGTGGAGCCGATCCAGAAGAGGGGGCAATGAAACGAGCAGAATCGGCATATCCTTCGGCCATTGGCCGTAACCCACTGGGTGGACATTTCGCGGTCGGGTTTGCCGTGGTCCTGTTGTGGTGTTTCGCCTCAGTGGCCCAGGCATCGGCGGGCCCGGATTTCAGCGAACTGTTCGGCGACAGCGACTTTATCGAGATCATCGAGCGTGACGAGGGGCTCGAGACGCGGCCGACCGGGTATGTGCATCCGGATGCCGAGCCCGATCATGTGTTCCGCATTGATCTGGACGAGGGGCAGGTGCCGATCGGGCAGGGCGTGGTCTACGACGGCTTCCTGATCGACGGGAAACTGCCCGGGCCAACCTTGCGGGTGACCGAGGGCGACATCGTGCGCATGGAGATCACAAACAGCGGGGATGTGATGCATGGGGCGTCGATCCATGCCGCCTATACCCAGACGTCGAAGCACGTGGGAAACATCCTCCCCGGGCAGACCAAGTCGGTCACCTTCCGGGCAACCACGCCGGGCGTGTTCATGTATCACTGTGCCCCGGGTGGTCATGCCATCCCGATGCACGTGATGTTTGGCCAGTACGGGATGATCGTGGTCGAGCCGCGCGATAAGTCCTACCAGCTGGAGGCGGATCTGGGACAGGAGCCGGACCTGAAGCTGTACATGTTGCAGCACGAACTGTACGCCAGCGGCAAGGAGGCGGTGGAAGGCGACGCCAGCTACACCGCCTTCAATGGCGAGCTGTTCCGCTACGTGGAGAACCCCATCCGGGTCCGTCCGGGCGACTACGTGCGCATGTACTTCCTGAATGTCGGCCCCAACCTCCTGTCCACCTTCCATATTGTGGGCATCCTCTGGGACTACGTGTACTGGCAGGGGCACCCGGAAGCACAGTGGCCCGGCGGGCAGACGATAACCGCGGGCCCCTCGGACTCCTGGGTGATCGAGTTCCGCATTCCCCCGGAGGAAGGCGTCTACACGATGCTGGATCATGGCGTCGGGGCCACCAGCCGTGGTGCCATCGGGTTGCTGGACGCCCGAGCGGACGCGGAGACCTCCTCCGAGATCCTGGCCGAAGGCCCCTCGTACGAGCCGGCAGAGCGTGCGGAGCGGATCGGTGAAGCCCGGCGTGGCCTCGCGCCGTTCGGCATTCCCGACGCCGACACCAATCCGGTACCCGCCCGGGCGGATCGTCCGGTCCGGTTCGGGGCGGATGTGGACGAGGTCGTGATCGAGATGAAGGGCAATTCCTTCTACCCGAAGGTGGTCGAGGTGGCGCCGGGCACCAAGATCACCTGGGTGAACGAGGATGTCTTCACTTATGGTCTTGGGGAGACCTCGGGTGCGCACAATGCCGTCGCCATGCGCGGCCCGCAATCGTTCGCCACGGCGATGCTGGGCCACGCCGAGAGCGACAGCGTCAC
Source organism: Thioalkalivibrio sp. AKL12 (assembly GCF_000377925.1). Taxonomy (NCBI): domain Bacteria; kingdom Pseudomonadati; phylum Pseudomonadota; class Gammaproteobacteria; order Chromatiales; family Ectothiorhodospiraceae; genus Thioalkalivibrio; species Thioalkalivibrio sp. AKL12. The sequence continues at coordinate 17,556 of NZ_KB898893.1, read as the reverse complement.
GCTGACCGAGCCGGGCACGTATGACTACATCTGTGCCCCGCACCCGTACATGGAAGGCCGCATCATCGTGCGCGATCCTGGGTAGGTCAGCGCTGCGTCAGGCCATCCTGGCCCTCTCGGAGCACGGGGGCTGCAGCGTGCAGTAACAAAATGCCAGCCCATCAGTGTTTCCTGAACACTCGGCAGGTCGGCTGGACGCGGCTCGATCGCGATCGAGCCGCGTGTGACGGGCGTTGGTGGCGAGGATCAGGCTCCGTGGGCACTGCGGGAGTCGTCCGGCGCCTGGTCGCGGTCCTGCATGCCGTAGTCGCGCACGACCTCGGCCACGCGCAGGCGGTAGTCGGCGAAGATGCCGCCGCGGCCGGCCGCCTGCACCTGGCGGTGTTCCTCCAGGTTGCGCCATTCCCGAACGGCGGCTTCATCCCGCCAGAAAGACAGTGACAGCACCTTGCCCGGCTGGCTCAGGCTCTCGAAACGCTCGATGGAGAGGAATCCGTCGATGTCCTTCAGGTGTTCGCGCAGACTCGCGGCCGCATCCAGGTAGTCCTGTTTGCGTTCGGCGTGTGGTTCCACTTCGAAGATTACGGCGATCATGGTGGGCTTTGGTATGGGGATGAAGGGCCGATTAGACCACGCGAACGTCGGTTCTGGGGAAGGCATTCAAGGGACGAGTGGCCAGTCCGATTCATCGAGGCACACCTGGGGCCGTCATCCCGGACGCCGCGCCGCGGCGATCCGGGATCTCCGGCGCTGGGGGAGTCGCTGACGTAGGAGATCCCGGCTCTGCGCTTCGCTCCGGCCGGGATGACGAGCGGGGGCTGCAGGCGGCTGGGTCGTGGCCCGTGATGATTCGGCGTCAGGCTGTCCTGGCCGCGCTTGCGTTGGGGATTTCGCGCCGGATCAGGTGGTCGACGTAGAGAAAGCCGAAGGGCACCACCCCAAGGAACAGGACCAGCAGCCATTTCCAGACTGGCCACCCGCTCAGGTGGCTGGCGATCAACGACGTCGCGCCATAGACGATGAACAGGATGCCGTGCACCCAGCCCACGTAGGTCACCGCCAGTGGCATATCCGCGTAGGTGCGTAGCGGCATGGCGACAAAGAGCAGGGTGACGAGGGAAATGCCCTCGACAATGCTGATCAGGCGGAAGAATTTCATAGGGCTGGCCCGGCGGCATGGGAATCGGCGCGGAGGGTAGCACACGGGGCCCGAACGCCTGATAACCTTCCGGTACGAGAAGCCTTTGCTCCGGTAACCAGGAACCCGCATGAGCACCAAGCCGCACTGGGAAGACGTCTACCAGACCTGCGCCACCGATGCCGTGGGGTGGTATCAGGCGGAGGCGCGGATGTCGCGAGCCCTGATTCGGGCGGTGGCGTCGGCCCCCGATGCCGCGATTGTCGATATCGGTGGCGGTGCCTCGGTCCTGGTGGACGAACTGCTGGCTGAAGGCTATCGCAACCTGACGGTGCTGGATCTGTCCGGGGCGGCGCTCGAGAAGGCGCGCGAGCGGGTCGGGGGGCGCGCCGCAGCGGTCGCATGGCAGGAAGCGGACGTACTGGAACACGCATTCCCGGAGGCCGCGTTGGATGTCTGGCATGACCGCGCGGTGTTTCACTTCCTGACCGATCCGGATCAACGCGCCCAATACGCGAGGCAGATGCAGCATGCCCTTCGCCCGGGGGGGCATATCGTAATCGGGACCTTTGCGCTGGACGGCCCGGAAAAATGTTCCGGCCTGCCGGTGCAACGGCATTCCCCGGAGACCCTGCAGGGCGCGTTCGGCCCGGATTTCGCGCTGGTGAAGTCGCAGCGGGAGGTCCACGTGACCCCGGGCGAGACCGAACAGTCGTTCAACTGGTGCGTGTTCCGCAAGAACGACTGATCCCGAGTGCTCCACGTTCAGCGGTGCCGACGCGGCGATCAGCGGCGTTTGACCTCCGCGGCATGGGTCTTGGCCCGGGAGCGGATCTCCTCGAAAAACAGTGCCTCCCAGCGGGTGTTGCGTTCGTCCCTCGACAGGGCGTTGTCCTGCGCCTCGCGCTTGAGGCGCTCATCCGCTCCCGTCTCCGCAGCGTCCAGGATCTGCTTGAAGCTCTCCTGTGCCGCGGCCGCCTTCGGGTCGATCCCTTGGCGTTGCAGGACATCGGCCAGCAGTGCCCCGCCTTTCTTCCACTTCGACCAAAGCCTCATAAGTGGCCCCCTGGGGTTCGTTTGGAACGGCCCGGTCCCATGCGTGACGGGCTCGGAGCCTGGGCTCCGCCAGACAACAAACAGTGTACCCGGGCCCGCCTGCAATGGAATCCGGCCGTCCAAACGGAAAAGGCCCTCCGAAGAGGGCCCCGTCAGCATCGAAAGCGGGCGATCAGTTCGAGAAGAAGCGCACGTTCGGATCGGCCATATAGGCACCGACTTCTTCCGGGTCGGCCGGGGTGATGCCGTCAAGCAGGTCGGCCTCGGTGTAGTCCGTGTTCGGCAGGAAGATGGCGCAGGTCTCAACGGTGGCGCCGTTGTTGAGCAGGTTCATCATCAGCTGCTGCGCGTTCCGGTCGGCCGGCTGCATGGTGGCCCCCTCAAAATCTTCGGTCGCCATCGTAGCGGCGGGGCCGCACAGCAGGACGCGGATCTCCTGACCCTGACGCATGCTCTGGTTGGCCAACACCATGGACATGAACTGGGTGTGGTCGTCGGCCGAGGTGACGCTGACGAACAGCTTGGAGGGCTCATCCGCCTGCGCAACTGTGCCGGCACCGGCGAGGGCGAGAAGGGCGGAAGCGGCTAGAGTCTTGATGGCTCGCATGGAAGCTCCTGATCGGTTCTTAAAGTGGAATGCCAGAATATAATCGTATGCTGATACTAAATGCAAAAGAATGCGTCTAGATCGCGTTTGTCGGGCCACCCCGCATGGGTCCACCTTCGTCGGGTGGAGGCATCGCGGGCAACTTAAATCTGGGAGTGCGTTCGGCGGCTGGAGTTCCTGGGGCCCTGTGACGAGCCCCCATTTTTCGCATCGCAAGCTCGGATCGCGCGGCTGCTCCTGACGGATCCGCTTCTTCGGGTACTTTCTTGCAAGGCGGTGGCGATCCGCCTGGCAAGTCGCAACCCTGGACCCGAAGCCGAGCTCACGGTGCCCTATAAGCGTGGGGGTCAGCCAATGCGGTAGGCGGAGGCCAGGTCGCGTACGCGCGAGGCGATGTCCGCGACCTCCTGGCTGGCGGTGGCCGTCTGGCGGGCCCCGTTGGCGGTATCGCCGGTGATGTCATTGATGGCGTAGATGTTCCGGTTGATCTCTTCGGCCACCGCGTTTTGTTCTTCCGCCGCGCTGGCGATCTGTGTGGTCATGTCGCTGATTCGGCCGACCGCCTGGACGATGGATTCCAGCGCCTCGCCGGCGCGTTCGGCGTCGTTGCTGGTGGCCTCGGCCATTTCGCGGCCGCGGCCCATCGCGGTGACGGCGTTGCGGGTACCCGCCTGCAGCGACTCGATCATCGCCTGGATATCCGCCGTGGAGTCCTGCGTGCGCGAGGCGAGGGTACGTACCTCGTCGGCGACCACGGCGAAGCCGCGTCCCTGTTCGCCGGCGCGGGCGGCCTCGATGGCCGCATTCAGGGCCAGGAGGTTGGTCTGCTCGGCAATGCCGCGAATGACGTCGAGCACCGAGCCAATCTGCTGCCCCTTTTCGTCCAGGTTGCGCACGGATTCCTCGATGGTCGCGACCTCGCCCGATAGGCGTCCGATGTCGCTAACCACCGTGCGCACCACTTCGCCACCCGCGCGGGACTCCTGATCGGCTTCCTGGCTGGAGGAGGCGGCATCGGAGGCGTTGCGCGCGACCTCCTGCACCGTCGCGGCCATCTCGTTCATCGCCGTCGAGACCTGTTCGGTCTGCGAGCGCTGCTGGTCGATGTTCCCGTTGGTCTGGGTACTGACGGCGGACAGCTGTTCCGCGGCAGAGGCCATCTGGTCCGTCAGGGTGCGCAACTCGCGGATCGAGTCCTGGAATTGGTCGAGCATGCTGTTCAGGGCGCCTGCAGTGGCGCCGATCTCGTCGTCGGAGCGAACGTCGACCCGGCGCGAGAGGTCATGGTGCTCGGCGATTTCCGTGAGTGTCGCGCGCATCCGCGAGATCGGGAGTGCCACCGAGCGATACGTCCACACCCCGGTGACCACGACGATGATCAAGACCACCAGCATCAGCGCGCCGCTGCGCACCAGAACCTGGGTGTAGAACGCCGATACCCGCTCGGCCTCGGTCCCGGCAACATCGATCTGCAGGTCGACCAGCTGGGTAATCTGGTCGCTGATCGGATCGATGGTGTCGTACAGGGGACCGTTGAAGGCGTCGAGCTCGCCCTGGACATCACCGGACATCCCGCCCAGGGCCCCCTCCAGACGGTCCAGGTGGGCGTTGGCTGCGCGGAACAACCCGCGGGCACCATCAGCCAGTTCCTGCTCACGGGGCGTCAGGGTCGTGGCCAGGTAGGCATCCCAGATCTCGGCGATCTCCTCTCGTGCCTCGCGGACGTCGGCGAGTGCCTCTTCCGCCGTCATCCGTCCGGCGTCCGCCTTGTTGACCGCGTCGATGACCAGCACCGCATAGTTGTCGGCGATGGTCTTCAGCTGCTGCAGGGGCACGACGCGGTCGTGATAGATGTTCTGCACGCCCTCTTCGATGTTGGCTGTGCCGCGTGCGGCCAGGGCCGCCAACAGCAGGAGCGCGGCCACGGGTACTACGATGGTGATGACCAGCTTGGATCGAACAGAGAGCGAGCGGAAATTCATGGGCGGTCCTTGTGTGGCCAGTATTGGGAGCAGCCCGCAACCTCGGGCCTTGACCACAGTAAACGGCCTGGCCGGCCAAACCTTGAGGTGGGTCACCCGTGGCGACGTCCGCTAGAGTCCGCCGCCAGCCGGTTCGAATGGGTGTCGGGCCTGCACGGTTGGCGGTGTATTTGCTGGGGGTTCCGCGGCGTTTTCTGCGGGGCCGACTGACGAAGCAAAAGGCAAGGTTTGAACCCGAAGGTCGCGAAGGTCTCGCGTTCTACTTCATCTCGCGGACGGTCCGGACGACAGGGTTTCGCGGATGCGCCGCACGTCGCGCACATACTCCAGCATGGCTGTCATGGCATCGGCGAACAGGTAGGCCCCGAACAGGACCATCCCGCCCGCGAACAATCCGGCGAGGGGCCACAGGATCGCCGTCAGGATGGCCAGTCCCCAGCTCGCCGGTTCCACCAGCTCGGCTTCAAGGCCGAACGCGGCCACCGCAACGCCCGCAAAGGGCTCGACCGCCGTCAGGGAGATGACCGACAACGCCAGTGCGAGCAGCACGAAGGCAATCGCTAGCAGTTCGCCGACCAGCCGTGTGCAGACTACAACGCAGGTGATGGCGGGATAGTCCCGCGTCTCCAGCGCGCCCAGTGCGCGGGCCCTTCGCCACAGGAGCACGACCCAGGCCAGCACCGCAACGGCAAAGAGGGCCTGCAGCAACACCAGGGATGCGACCGGCCAGGGCACCTGCGGCGTTTCCTGTGCCAGCGTCCAGAGCGTCACCGATGTCAGTAGCCCGACCAGGCCCGTCAGGACCGCGATACCGCGCAGCCCCCATCCTGCCAGCCGCTGCAGGGGGAGTGCGCCCTCGGTCCCGCCGGTTGTCTCGTCGTTCACGGCCGTCTCCATGTCGTTCGCATACGGCCACACGATAGTGCCCGAAAACCGGCCCCGTCAGGTCGCGGGAGAGCGCCCGGGTCAGTCTTTCTTGCCGAGCAGGTCGGCGAAGCCGTGGTTAACGTCCCGGTGGCCTGCCTCATCGGCGCGTACCGCGCGGATCACGTCGGACAGGCGGGCATCTTCCGGAAGGTTCCAGTACTGGATTGCGCGTGCCGGCGCGGCGACGTTATCGAGCCCGCCGGACTCCACTTCCTCCAGGTACTCGGTGTAGCTGACGACCGCTTCCTCTTCAAAGTAGCCTACGATCCGGTGCGCCGTGCGCGACGAGATGATGTAGATCATAAAGAACAACGTGTAGAAGAAGCCCTGCGCCAGGATGATCAGGAAGCGCTCCAGCCAGTTGGGCGAGGTGATCTCGATGAAGGTGAGCAGGTGCATGCGCTCGTTCTCGGCCTCGTCCATCAGCGTGCGGATCCAGCCGTGGTCATCCTCCATGCGCCGCAGCGAGCGCAGGTGCTGCAGCGTGGCGCCTACCATGCCGGGGACGCCCGCAACCGTCTCCAGGACCACGGCGCGGTGTCCGTAGCGCCGGGCAAAGAAGGTGTCGGCGAAGAATCGCATCAGCGAGGTGAAGCTGCGTGCCACGCGGTCGGAGAAGTCGCGTGGTTCGTGATGACAATTCAGGTCGATGTCGCGGTCGTTCGGCATGCTGCCCCCAACGCTGATCAACGCGCCGTTTTTGGCGGCAGGTGTCCATGGAGCATAGAACCCGCAGTCTGAAATGTCGTGGGGCCGCTTCACAGAGCGTGAAACCCCATGCATGACAGAAGCCCGGACTGGGTTTCTGAGGTCCAATGTCGAGGTTGTGGATCGGGCGGTGCAATCGGGGGAACCGGGAGCCGAGAAGGCGGCCTCAGAGAGAGGCGAACATCAAAGGAGAACGCATGGCGAACGAAACGAGCAAGCCGCAGCTGGAGATCAGCGTGAACGCGGCGCGCGAACTGGTCGATATCGGCCTGGCCGTGTTGCTGGATATCCGTCAGCCCTTTGAACTGGAGCTGGAAGGCGCGGTAGAAGGTGCCGTCCCTGTGCCCCTGTTCCGCCTGAAGCAGTTGCTGGGTCGCGAGCTGTCCGAGGAGGAACAGGAACTGCTGGATGCGGACGAGCCGGACGAGCGGGATTTCCAGCACTTCATCTCCCTGATCAACCGCCACCACGTCACCCAGGACCAGATCCTGCTGTGCCTGTGCAACAGCGGCCGCCGCAGCCTGCGTGCCGCAGAGCTCCTGCGGGACCTCGGGTATGCACGCTGCCTTTCCGTCCGGGAAGGTTTCCGCGGCTGGACCGGCAAGGGAGACACATGATCCATGGGCATGTTCGCCCGTGCTGATCGCGGATATGGGCTATCTAAGGAGGTGAGTGGGGGCGATTTCGCCTCAATGGTCACCGTTTCGGGCCCTGACCCGGGGCCGACCCCGTCATGACCGTCAATGGGCGCCGGCCGGGTGATTCTACAGAGGGGCGCTGCCATGCTGCGACTGCCGGCCGTTCCGTTTGCCCACCAATCCTGGTGCTGCCGACTGCACATCGTCGCGCTTGTCGGGTTGGCTCTGCTTGTCGGAAGCCCTCTACTGGCGCATGCGGATGGCGCCGAAGACTGGCTGGCCGCCATTGCCGAATCACCGCTGGGCGAGCCGATTGCCGTTACCTCCACTGTGCAGGGCGGTGTCGTCGAGGGGGCGGTGCACGCCCGGCTGCCGTATTCGTTTGCCCTGGTGGCCAGTGAGCTGGAAGCGCTTTCGGCGTGGTGCGAAATCACCGTCCTGCACATCAACATCAAGAGCTGCGTCTACCGCGAGGGGGCGGATGCCTTGCTGCACCTGTACGTGGGCCGTGCGCGTTACGAGCAGGCGGAGTATGCAGAGCGTGTGGAGCTCGTCAGGCGGTCGGCCCAGATGGGTGAGGACTGGCTGCTGATCGAGCTGGAGGGCGATCGTGGGCCCTACGGAACCCGGGATTACTCCATCGTCGTCCACGTCGTTCCGCACGACACGGGGACCCTCGTCAACCTCGAGTATTCGTTGCGCTTCGGGGTGATTGCCCGGCTGGCCGCGCTCGTCTACCTCGCCACCGGGGGGCGCGAGCGGGTGGGTTTCACCGTGGTCGGTTACGAAAACGGCGAGCCACAATACATCGGAGGCCTGGAAGGCATGATCGAGCGCACCGTCATGCGTTTCTATCTTGCACTGCAGGCCTGGCTCGACGTCCGCGACCGGCCGGCTCAGGAGCTCCTTTTGGCCCGCCTGGAACGCTGGTTCGACCTGACCGACGAATACCCGCGCCAGCTACGCGAGCTGGACCGCGAGACCTACCTCGAGCAGAAGCAACGCGAGTACGCGAACCAGCAGAGGCTGCAGGATGCCCCACCGCCCCGCCGGCGCATCCTGCCCCTGGACTGACGGGCTACCCGAATCTCCCTGTCCTTGCAGCTCGGATAGGAGGCGGGTGTCGTGTTCTTCCGTCTTCGGCCGCATGGCGGTGTGGGTCAGGGGTGCTCCGGTGCGTTGGTGTATTCCTGGCGGGGGCGGTCGAGTTCGAGCAGTTCCAGGCGGTGGTTGCCGGTCGGATGGGGTCCCGAGGGGCCCTGGACGAGGAGGGCGAGGCCGTCGTCGATGCCGTGCTCGGTGAGCCACTGGCGCGCGAAGTCGTTCCAGTCGGCGCGGTCCTCGGCGACATCCACGGGGTGGACACCGTAGGAAAACTGCAGGCCCTGGGCGGTGGCCGGGTTCGGGGTGAAGGCGGCGATCCAGCAGGGCAGGCGCAGTCGCGCGATGCGCCGGGCGGTGGCGCCACTGGCCGTAGGCGCCAGGGTGACCCGTGGCAGGCGCCGCTGCGCGGTGTGCAGTACGCTGCGCGCGATGAGGTCGACGGCTCGGTCAAGACCTGCCTCGTCAGGGTCGTCCGGGCCGTCGGCGCCGATGCCGCCGTCGCGTTCCGGTTCGATGGAGCGGGCAATGGCCGCCAGCATCGCCACGGCCTCCACCGGGTACAGCCCCATCGCCGACTCGGCGGAAAGCATCACGCAGTCGGTGCCGCCGAGGATGGCGTTGGCGACGTCGGTGGCCTCGGCGCGGGTAGGGCGGCGCGAGGCGACCATGGACTCCAGCATCTGGGTGGCGGTGATCACCGGGCGGTTGTGCTGGTTGGCGCGTCGGGTGATGCGCCGCTGGGCGAGGGCAATGCGCGCGATCGGGATCTCCACTCCGAGATCCCCGCGTGCCACCATGATGCCGTCGGCGGCTTCGAGGATGCTGTCGAGCTGCTCCAGCGCGGCGGCGCGCTCGATCTTGGCGATGATGAAGGGGGCGTAGTCCAGTGCTTCTGCCGCCTTGCGCACCGCAAGGATGTCGTCGCCGTCGACCACGAAGCTCTGGCTGACCGCATCCACGCCGTGTTCCGCTGCAAACCGCAGCCATTGGTGGTCTTCCGTGGTGAAGGCGCGGATGCCGAGATCGATGCCCGGCAGATTCAGGCCCTTGCGCGAGCGCAGTTCGCCGCCGGTATGCACGCGGCAGATCACTTCGCTGCGCTCGACCGTCACCACCTCCAGCTCGATGAAGCCATCGTTCAGGAACAGGGCATCGCCCGGCTGCACCGCCTCCGGCAGGCTCGCGAACGACACGCTGACCCGCGAGGCATCGCCAATGCAGTCCTCGGTAGTCAGGGTGATGGTCTGGTCGGGGTGCAGTTCGATCGGCTCTTCCGCCAGTTCGCCGATACGCATCTTCGGACCGGGAAGGTCACCGAGGATCGCGACGCGGGTGCCGGTCGCATCCGCGACGTCGCGGATGCGACCGATCAACTCGGCATGGTAGGCGGCATCGCCGTGCGAGAAATTCAGCCGAGCTACATCGAGCCCGGCCAGCATCATGCGCCGCAGCGTCTCTGGTGAATCGGACGCGGGCCCAATGGTGGCAACGATCTTGGTCTTCTGCGCGGGAAACGGCATGGGCGGGTTATTCATCCGGGCGGTGTCTTAGGAGGGTAGACCGTGCCGCGGATACCTGTCGCCGTGTCCGTGGCGTGTCCATGTGCGGCCGCTGGAATCGGTAGACGGCCTTCGTAGACGACCCTCAGTGCGATGCGTCCGCTTTAATCGTGGCGTAACCCTGTCGGAGCAGTGATAGCGGCCCGTTGAGTCGAACGTTCGGACCATCGGAACAACATGGGTGTCCTCTTATTCCTGGTCCTGGAGCAAGAAGGATGAGCGAGATAACAGCACAACCCATCGAGCGGTTTCCATTTATTCGTTCATGTCTTCGCGCTTTGAGCGCTCCTCCTGACGTCGCTTGCGAATGGTGCTGGACTTTATGAATGGCAGGAGTTTCAGCAGCCCCGTAACAAGGCGTGAACGATAGTACTCGACCCGCACGATGAAGCGGACAGCCCAGTGTTCCTTACCCAGCTTTTCCTTGGCCTCCGTCATCGCGGCACTGCTGCCGGCATTGCGGACGCTGGCCAGGCGGAACAGTTCAATCTGTCGGAGCAGGGCCGTGTGTCGCAGCAGCGGCAGGGGGCGGAGAAGTCGGATCAGGCGAGTGGATTTGAGTATCTCGTGAAGCAGTGGAAAGGAGAAGATGATAATCAACACCGACAGCCAGTTTTCTTTGGTCGTCTTCCAGCGGTCATGCGAGATGGCCATGTAAAAAGCATACTCGACCACGAACACTGCCCAGATCAGCCAATCGGCGACCGTGATCAGGGGGTGTTCCACGTCTAACCAGTAAGTGATCGTCAGCGGTGCGGTCAGTATGGCGGCAATGATGACGGCAGCGGTCAGGTAATTGCTGAGCGATTCTTCAAGCGCCGATTCAAGCTTCAGTCGCACCGGCTCCCTCCCGCTACCCTGAGTGGCCGCCTTCCAGCGCACGAATGGCAATGGATAACGTCACGCCAGGGATTCGTGCCTTTGCATGGCGCGTTCGTCATCAACACAGACTGTTCGCCACCATAGGCCGAGGTCAGGCTGGCGTCGGTACGGTGCCAAACAGAACGGTTTTGCGGCTCTTTGCGGCGGAAAATCCGGCCTTTTCCAGCAGGGCGAGCGCCGCGGCTGACGCCAGGAGCCCGTATTGCTGGGGCCGGTGAAGGCCGGCTGCAAGAAGATGGGGATCTCTTCTTCCGGCTGAGGGGGTACCACTAGCTCCGCCATGATCGGAAGGAGGGGCAACAGGCAAGGTCGACCCCATGCCATGCGCGCACCCAATAGCGTGACGCACTTGACTGAGACCGGCGCCGTAACGTGGAGCCCTTCTGATTCGGTTTCTCTACAATACCCGGCATCACACCCTTCCGGATCAACCCATGCAGCTGGAACAACGCGCCCGTTCCTTCGCCATTGCCGCGCATGCGCGCGTCGAGCACGTCTGCCGGTATACCGGCGAGCCCTATATCGTGCATCCGGCGCGGGTTGTGGAACTGCTGCGTTCGGTGCAGCACACCGAGTGCATGCGGGCGGCCGTCTGGCTGCAGGACACTATTCGGGATACCGGGGTCAAACCCGAGACCCTGGAGCGGCTGTTTGGTGCGGAGGTCGCAGAAATGGTGGTGATGATCAGCGACGTGAGTCATCCGGAGGACGGCAACCGGGCCCAGCGCAAGGCGATCGACCGGGCGCATCTGGCGCGGGCGACGGCCCCGGCCAAGACCGTGAAACTGGCCCAGCTGATCGATCTGGCCTGTACCGTATTCATGCATGATCGTGCCTTCACCCCGGTGTTTGTTCGCGAGAAGGCGGCCTGGCTGGAGGTGCTGGAGGGCGGCGACCCGTTGCTCTGGCGCCAGTTGCGGGATCTGACACCGGCCATGCACCCGGAAATGGCGGACAAGGACGCCGACTGGCGTCGAAACTGCCCCTTCGCACGGCGCTCTCCCCTGCGCCGGTACGATGTCGCAGTGGGGCGTGGTATTCGGGAAGGATCCAGCAACCAGGACACGGCTGCGGCCGGGTGAAGCGACAGTCCGAACCGCGCAGGAACAGGAACCGGTCCCCATTATCGCGGTCGGCGGCGGATTGGTTCTAGCGCGAGTCTTACACCGTCCCCAGCAGCGTTGGCCTCACTCGCCGGGGACACTCGCGGTGCTCGTGCCGAACGGGTGATGGACTAACTAACTGGAGGCTCGGCCTTGCGCGCTTCGGGATGGAAGGGGTCAGACCTGGTCTTTATTCTCTGCCTTCACCACAGGGGCAAAAGGCAAGGTGTGACCCCATGCCATAGCGGGAGATGCCGCATTGCCGTCTGTCTGCGAGCAAGTTGGCCATTTTTGTCCCTGAAATTGTCCGTTTAAGGCCATCTGTGGGCCTGGAAACCGCTATAACCAAAAGTATTTCAGGCTCTTGTCGTGGTCCGACCCCGTCGCGCTTGTCAGCCCTTTTCCGGATCGGCTTCATCCGGGTGTTGCGGTGTCCGCTCGTCGGCGCGAAGTATGTTGACCACCATGAACCGCAGCCGGCTCCGCAGGAGGGAGACCTCGGCGGTCCCGTTCCGTTGGAGCCCCAGCAAACGTGCGCCAAGCGGCGACAGGATGGATATCTTCGCCTGTTCGGGTCTCGCGTCTTCCGGCTCGCAGAGTTCGACGACAAACGTCTCCTCGGTTTGCAGATCCAGTAGTTGTACCCGGGAGCCTACTCTGGCGATGGGCTCCCCGCGGGTTGCTGCCGCTTGGCTTCCATCGTCGAGCTTCTCGAGAAGGCAGGCGAGTTCCATCGGGGTGCCGATAGCCCGGCAGTAGTCCTTCCGGATCCATTGATGGGTTCGGGTATCGGCGGCTGGCCGAAGGTAATACGGGTTGTTGCGCGCCACGGTCGCATCTCCTGATCAGAAACAAGAAGAAGGGGGTTGGCCGGGCGCACGAACGAGGAAACGGCGCCCGGCCTAAGCGAGAGTTCTCATGGCGTTTGGGACTCCAGACCGAGTATTGCGGGGGTTGTCGTTACGAAAGCCGGATGCTAGACAGCTCCCTCAACAAAGGCAAATCCGCACGAATAGTGGCAGTTATCGTGTGCGTATAAGAGTCCGGCGTTCCCGGCTCAACAGGATGGTGCCTGTCCCTGTCCTTCTCGTTACAACCGTGCCGTGGCCTCGCATCGCCAGGCGCAAGATGCGGGATCGGCGCGTGCGCGCTCGCCTATCGAGTGATGGGCGGACCGAAGGGTTCGGTCTTGCGCGTCTCGGCCTCCGCGCGTTGCTCCGGGGTGAGTTGCTGGTGGATGTAGTCGCGCGCCTCGGTCGCCGGCTTGTGGCCCTGATCGGCGGCGCGCGCGAACCAGACCCAGGCGGCGACCCAGTCGACCTCCACACCGTGGCCCTCGGCCAGCACGATGCCCAAGTTGTACTGCGCCGGGGCCAGACCCTGCCGGGCAGAGGCTTCATACCAGCGCGCTGCCGCCGACTGGTCCCGGGGTACCCCCAGGCCTCGATCCAGCAGGACTCCAAGGTTGGCCTGGGCCTGGGGGTGGCCCGCTTCGGCCGCCGCCCGGTACCAGTGAGCAGCAGCTTCCATGTCTTCCTTTGTGCCCTTGCCATCGCGGCAGAGATTCCCCAGTTTCGCCGCGGCGTCGGGGTCCCCGGCCTCGGCCGCCTGCTGATACCAGCGGACAGCGGCGGTCAGGTCCGCGTCCACTCCATCGCCCTGTTCCAGGGCGAGGGCAAGGTTGAAGGCCGCGTCCCGGTGGCCCGCGCTGGCGGCCTGGGCGTAGTACTCCGCTGCGGCGGTTCGATCCCGCTCGCAGCCACTGCCTTGTTGGTGGGCGACCCCAAGGCTGTTCAGGGCATCGGGATCGCCGCGTTCCGCGGAGCGTTTCCACCACTGGACGGCTTCGGTGGCGGCGGCGTCGCCGCCCTGGTTGAGCAGCAGAACCGCCAGATTGTTCTGTGCCGCGACGTGTCCTGACTCGGCCGCGCGGCGATACCAATGCCGGGCCATCTCGGTATCCGCCGGATCTGCCTTTTCGGCCATCACGCCCAGGTTGAAGCTGGCATCGCTTAGCCCCTGTTCCGCGGCCTGTGTCCAATACTCGCGTGCACGCTCTGGGGCCGCCTCCAGCCCCAGTCCCTCCGCGTAGAGGATTCCCATGCCGAGCTGCGCCCAGGCCGAGCCACCATCGGCGCGGCCCTCCCAGATGTCCCGGGCGGCCTGGTAGTCGCCCCGTTCGAAGGCGAAAAAACCCTCGCGGTCGGCGCCGCCCGGACTTTCGGGGGGCAAGGGGTTGGAGGATGAGATGGGCGTGTCCATGGCTGATGCGCTCGGTGGCAGGTGACAGCCCGAGGATACAGGCCCGGATGCCTACCGCAAGGCACAGCACGGAACATCGTCGGGGTTGCACGGCTCGCCACCCATTCGCCCGGCCGAGCCGTTCGGTCATGGCCCGTCTCCAGCCCGGACCTTGGCTCTTGGGGAACTACGATCCGGCAGCGACCGCTCGATGCTCAGTACCTTGTCGAGGTCCGCACGGGCCATGCGTGGCTGGCCCCGCTAGCCTCTACAACCTTTTAGGGCGGCCAAATCCACAGGATCAGCGGCACGGCAGTCACGATGACGATCAGCGACAGTGGCAGTCCCATGCGCCAGTAGTCGCGGAATTCGTAGCCACCGGGGGCCATGACCAGGGTGTTCGACTGGTGCCCGATCGGCGTCAGGAAGGCGCAGGACGCACCCACGGCGACCGCCATCAGAAACGGATCCGGGGCGGCCTCCATCGACCGGGCCAGCGCGATCCCCACCGGCGCCGCCAGCACTGCCGCGGCGGCGTTGTTGACCACGTTCGACAGCAGCATCACCACGACCATTAGCAACGCCAGCATCACGGCGGGGGAGGCGGCTTCGCCCAGCGCGAACAGGCCATCGGCGATCAGCTGCGAGCCGCCGGTCGTCTCCAGCGCCCGACCCACCGGCAGCAGCGCCGCCAGCAGTACGATCACCGGCCACTCGATCCCGCGATACACCTCGCTCGGCCCGATCAGCCCGACCAGCACCATCGCCACCGCGGCCCCGACCAGCGCGGGCGCCGCCGGTACCCAGCCCAGCGCCACCGCGCCCAGCGCCAGCGCAAACAGGCTGCTGGCGAGGATCACCTTGCGCGGCTGGGTGATGCGCAGCCCGCGCGAGGCCAGCGGCAGGCAGCCGAGCTCGCTCAGCGCGGCGGGCAGTTCCTTCTCGCCGCCCTGCACCAGCAGGATGTCCCCGGCCCGGAAGCGCACCTGATCCAGCCGCTCGCGCAGCCGGACCCCCTGACGTGCAACCGCGAGTACGTTCAGTGCGTAGCGCTGGCGCAGTTCCAGGGCGCTGGCAGTGGCACCGACCAGGCGCGAAGTGGGTGTGACGATGGCCTCCTCCAGTGCCAGTTCGCCCATGGGGCTATCGCGGCCCTCTCCGCGGCCTTTTTGCGCGTCTTGTTCCTGTGCCTCTTCGAGCCTTGCCTCCAGCTCCATTCCCGTCACGTCCAGTAGCGTCTTCAGGCTGTCGGGGTCCGCCTCGACCAGCAGGATGTCGCCCGCGCGCAGTACTTCATAGATGGCTGGCATCGGCTCGCGGCGTTCTCCGCGCACCAGACCGACCACCACCACCTCGGCCTCCCCCTGCAGTTCGCGCATCAGCTCAAAGACGGTGTGCCCTACATAGCGATTCTCCTCGGTGACCCGCACCTCGGTCAGGTAGGCGCTGATCTCGAACAGCTCGCCGGTCGCGGCCGGGCGTTCCCGCTGGGGTATCAGGCGCCAGCCGATCAAGGCGATGAAGATCACGCCGACCGCGGTGACGCCCAATCCCACCGGCATGAAGTCGAACATCGCGAACGGCGCGCCCGTAATCTCCGCGCGGTACCCTGCGATGATGATGTTCGGTGGCGTGCCGATCATCGTCAGCATCCCGCCAAGCAATGACCCGAACGCCAGTGGCATCAGCAGGAAAGAGGGTGACCGGCCGCTCTGGCGCGCCATCCACACGGCCACCGGCATCAACAGGGCCAGCGCGCCCACGTTGTTCATGAACCCCGAGGCCAGGGCGACAATCACGGTCAGCGCGGTCACCTGCACCCAGGGGCGTTCCCCCACCCGGGTGAGTTGCCGCGCCACTGCGTCCACCACGCCCGCATTCAGCAGCCCTCGGCTCAGTACCAGGACCGCCGCGACCGTAATCACCGCCGGATGACCGAATCCGGAGAACATCTCGCCGAACGGGACCAGCCCCAGGAACGCCGCAGTCAGCAGCGCCGCAATGGCGACGATGTCGTAACGCCAGCGGTTCCACACGAACAACGCCAGGGTTGCCGTCAACACCCCAAAGATCATCCACTGCTCGGTCGTCACACCCGGATCCCTGGCTACCGTCTGCAATCAATGTAAGGCCTTCATCCCCCGATTGCATCGCTCATGGCGGTCGGCGTGCGCCTGGTCTGTCGTTGTCTCCAGTCGCCGACACCGCTCGGTTACCCGGGGCGCAGCACATCCGGAGAGAGTCAATCCAGGAAGGCTGCCGACTTGACCAAGGCGTGGGCGCGGATGCCGGGCTTCAGGCCGAGGCGTTCGGTGGAGAGCTGGGTGAGTTCGGCCATCAGGGTCTGGCCGTCGTCCTGGCGGCAGGTGGCGAGGATGCGGGCGAGGCCATGATGGCCGGGGGCCTCGTCCAGGGCCTCGATGGTGACGGGGATGATGTTGAGGATGGAGATATCCTCGGGTGGGGACAGGGCGATGGAGACGTCGCGGGCGTCGATGCGCAGGCGGGCCTGGCTTCCGGCGCGGTTGGTAGAGCCGGGGGTAGCGGGGACGCGATAGCGTGCGTCCGGGGGGCCGAAGGGGTGCAGGCCGTGTTGGTCGGGCGGGCCGAGTTCGCCCTGGAGGACGGAGACGGCGCCTTCTTCGCGGAACAGGGGGGAGTCGGCGCGGGCGAGGGCGTCGCGCAGGGGTTCCAGGCGTTCGAGTTGGCCGTCGTGCATGAAGGCGACGCGGTGGGCGAGGCGTTCGACTTCTTCCGGGGTGTGGGTCACCAGCAGCGTGGGGATGCCGGTCCTGTCGGACAGGCGCGCGAGGAAGGGCATGATCTCGCGTTTGGTCTGGGTGTCCAGCGCATTCAACGGCTCGTCGAGCAGTAGCAGGTCGGGGCTGATGAGCAGGGCCCGGCCCAGCGCCACGCGCTGGCGCTGGCCGCCGGAGAGCTGGTCGGCGCGGCGGTCCAGCAGTTCGTAGATGCCGAGCAGGTCGGCGACCTCGTCCAGGTGCAGGCGGCGTAGGGGTTCTGGCGTGCGCTTGTAGCCGTAGAGCAGGTTGCCGCGCACGGAGAGGTGCGGGAGCAGGGTCGATTCCTGGAACACCAGGCCGACGCGGCGGCGATGCAACGGCACGAAGGTCTTGCCGGACTGCCAGACGGTGCCGCCGAAGTGCACCTCGGCGCCGGGCGGATGCTCTAGGCCGGCGATGATGCGGAGGAGGGTGGTCTTGCCGCAGCCGGAGCGGCCGAACAGGGCGGTGACGCCCTCCAGCGGGAAGGCGGTGTCGACGTCCAGTGCGAAGCCCGCGCGTTCGAGGCGCGCCTTGATGCGCAAGGTTTCGCTTGTGGGTCGGTTTGTCGACTTCCCCGGATTAGGTCCACGCATAACTAGAGGTTTCCGGGGTGTGTAACTGCCGGTATTCGACCGGCGTCAGGTCCCCCAGCGCGTCGTGAGGGATGGTTTCGTTGTAGTCCTGCAGCCACTGCTCGGTGTGTTCCCGGACTTCGGTCAGCGTTCGGAAGACGTAGAGGTCCAGGACCCCGCGGCGGTAGCTGCCGTTGAACCGTTCGATGAAGCCGTTCTGCATCGGTTTGCCCGGCTGGATGAAGCTCAGTTCCAC